>NZ_BDUF01000014.1:0-45573 GCF_002335525.1 Effusibacillus lacus | reverse complement strand
GACGGGAAGCTGGATGCGCTTGTTCTGACTGCGGGTACCGGCGGAACGGTCACGGGTGTGGGGGAAGAACTGAAGAAGAAGATACCCGGGCTGAAGATCTATGTGGTGGAACCGGCGGGCTCTCCTGTGTTGGCAGGGGGGCAACCGGGTCCCCACAAGATTCCCGGAACCGGTCCCGGATTTGTGCCGCGGATCCTGAACAGGGAGATTTACGACAAGATCCTGCATATCAGGGACGAGGATGCACAGACGATGGCTCGCCGTTTGGGGGCGGAAGAAGGCATCCTGGTTGGGGCTTCCGGGGCTGCATCCGTTCACTTCGCGGTGCAGATTGCCAAAGAGTTGCCTGCAGATGCAAGAGTTCTGAGCATCGCGCCTGACACCGGCGAACGGTATCTGTCTTCCGATTTGTTTGTTGACTAAAGGATTCAAAGTCATAAATGCTATAAGGGGGCTGTACAAAGTAGACAAACCTGCTTTTGGTACAGCCCTTTGGTTTATCAACACCCGAGGTGAAGCAATGAAATACCACCATGTAATCACTGGCAAGTTCATAAAAAGGGTGAACCGCTTTCTTGCACATGTATGGCTGGAGGGTGCCGAACAAATCGTCCATGTCAAAAATACGGGGCGATTGAAAGAACTGTTGATCCCTGGTGCTGAGGTGCTGTTGGAGCAATCCGGCAACCCTGAGCGCAAGACCCCTTTTTCCCTGATTGGGGTGTACAAAGGTGAAACGCTGGTCAACATTGACTCCCAGGTTCCCAATCCGGTTGTATATGAAGCGCTGACCACCGGTGCCGTTCGTGAGATTGGACCGGCTGAACATGTAAGAAAAGAGGTTAAGTACGGTAACTCCCGATTTGACCTTTATTATGAGACGAAGTCAAAAAAAGGGTTTATCGAAGTGAAGGGCGTGACGCTTGAAAAAGAGGGAGTCGCCCTCTTTCCGGACGCACCGACCGTAAGGGGAACCCGTCACATTTATGAAATGATGGAGGCGGTGGAGAACGGCTATCAGGGGACGATCCTCTTTCTGATCCAAATGATAGGCGTTCACTGCTTTACGCCACACAGTGAGATGGACCCCGAGTTTGCAAACGCGTTAAGAGTGGCTTCGCAACGTGGAGTCCAACTGTTGGCCTATGATTCAATTGTCACAACGAATGATATCGTAATAGGGAAACCGGTGGAGGTTCGGCTGTGACGAATACGGCAGCACGGTTTATTGCTTTCGAGCCATAAAGATAAAGAACCTTACCAAATGTCCAACCGAATAAGTGCCGGTGATCAGCAGCAGAAAGAAGCCGATCACGGCAAACATGACAGCCAGACCGTTGGAGAAGAAATGAGCCAGGTATACGAGAATGGCCGATACAATCAGGATAATCAGAAACTTGGAAAATTGTTTCACAGCATAATGCAATTCTTCCCTGGCGCGTGTCGGGAATCTGTTTGAATGGACTTGCTCTTCCTGCATCAAGGCAGCACCCCTTTCGGAAACCATTGTACCACAGTCGGCGTGCTTCCAATCACCGGGAAGTGTGCCATCCCCCACTTGAAAAAAGATGGTGCCATGATTATAAAGAATATTTGCTGCCATACAATGAAAAGGATACAATCAACGCATGGGTTGATGAACGCTAGGGGTGGAAGAGATGTCCATAACTGCGCCTGCGGCGGCAGGCTTTTTTCGCAATCGGTTTGTTCAGGCTATAATGCTCTCGGGTATTTTTCTGCAAATCGGCATTTGGGTACGAAACTTCGCTATCTTACTGTATGTAATGGAGCAGACCGGCAATGACCCGTTCTTCGTATCTCTGATATCCGTTGTTGAGTTTGCCCCGATTTTTTTGTTTTCCGTTATTGGCGGCACCTATGCGGATCGCTGGCGGCCGAAGCGAACCATGGTCTGGTCTGATTTGTTGAGTTCGGTGTCAGTGTTTATTGTGCTGCTTACGATCCTTTATGGAGTATGGCAAGCGGTCTTTCTTGTAACCCTGGTTTCGGCCATTCTTTCGCAGTTTTCGCAACCTTCGGCCATGAAATTATTCAAAACCCACGTACCGGCCGAGCAGTTGCAAATGGGAATGGCCCTATTCCAAACCCTGATGGCCATTTTCATGATTATCGGGCCGGTGCTTGGCACCTTCGTTTATCAAACATATGGAATCGGAATTGCTGTCGGGGTCATGGGAGTGGCGTTTTTGCTTTCGGCCGGAGTGCTGACATTTCTGCCGCCCGATCAAACCGGAGAGAAACCGGAACACCAAACGGATTTCTGGCGTGAACTGACCGATGGGTTCCAGTATGTCTGGCAAAGCAAGGTGCTGAAGTGGCTGGGCGGGACGTTTCTTGTCGCTGGCTTCGCGGTGGGCATTATTCAACCGCTTATGATCTTTGTAGTAATGGAGCGGCTGGGGCTGCCGAAGGAGCATGTGCAGTGGCTGATGATGGTCAACGGTGCGGCGATGCTGATTGGCGGCGGGCTGGTAATGGGTGCCGCAAAGAAGATCGCACCCTCGAAGCTGCTGGCAATTGGGCTTTTGGTCAGTTCCATTTCCGTTGTCGGCGTCGGACTGTCCACCAGTTTGAAGCTGACACTGTCTTTGCAGTTCTTAAGCGGCCTCTTCTTTCCCTGCATCCATATCGGGGTGAACACGCTGATCCTGCAAAATACGGAGGAAGCGTTTGTGGGGCGGGTGAACGGGGTGCTCAATCCGCTCTTTATGGGAGCGATGGTAACTATGATGAGCATGGCCGGTTGGCTCAAGGCCACTTTTTCACTTGTGAATGTATATGCGGGGGCGGGCCTGCTGTTCTTTATCGGCGTGCTGCTCATGGTGCCGCTGTTTAATCACCGGGCTCACGGGAACAAAGAGCAGCTGGTGACCGAAGGGGAGTAAGGAACTGTAGTATACTTAGTGCAAGGTAAAGAATGGCTGAACGGGGGAGAAGTTGAAACTATGGGAACTCGTTTGGGGGAGCGTGTGAAACAAACGCAAAAAAATCTGCGCATGCAGGCGCTGGTCACCGTGTTTGACGAGTTTGACGGGCAGATTATGCAACTGGA
This sequence comes from Effusibacillus lacus, assembly GCF_002335525.1. NCBI lineage: Bacteria > Bacillati > Bacillota > Bacilli > Caryophanales > Alicyclobacillaceae > Effusibacillus > Effusibacillus lacus. The sequence goes on along the minus strand of NZ_BDUF01000014.1, from coordinate 42,500 downwards.
TGAAGAGAAGCGCGGGGAAAAATACAGGAAGATGTCGGGGAACCCGTTCTCCTTCTTCCGGGGAAGCGCCTACCTGTTTTACTTCGATGCCACGCGCGAATGGCTTCCTTATCATACACGGCCGGACCGTCCCACCTGGATTCAGGGTGATCTGCATTTTGAGAATTTCGGGGCGTTTCACAACGGCAAAGGAGCCCTTGTTTTTGACGTAAACGATTTTGACGAAGGGTACCTGGGTTCGTACCTGTACGATTTGATGCGGATGTCTGTCAGCATTGCCCTGGTGTGCCGACTCAAGGGGTTTCCGGTTTCAGATCAAACAGATGCCATTACCGCCTACCTGAAGGCCTACCACAAACAGATCCGGCGGTTTGCCAGAGGCAAAGAGGATCCCGCCTCGTTTGTATTGACGGAAGAAAACACAGAAGGTCAGATAAGAAAACTCCTGAAGAAACTGGAAAAAAAGAAAAAACATCACTTTCTCGAGAAAGTAACGGCATTGTTGGAAGGAACCCGGCAGTTTTCCCCTTCAGACGAAATTCAACCGGCAAGCCCTGAGGAAAGGGAACTGCTGCTGTCCGCCTGGCCTGCCTATATTGACAGCTTGGAAGACCCGGATCGGGAAACTGCAACCTACTACCGCATCAAGGACATAGCAGTCAAACATGGTTCCGGAACTGCCTCCATTGGCCTCGACAGATTCTATGCACTGATTGAGGGGGGAACCGAAGCCCATGGCATGGATGACATCGTTCTCGAAGTGAAAGAAGTAAGAGTTCCAATTCCCGCCTATTTCATGCCTTACAATGAGCTTTTCTGGGATCACTACAGCCATCAAGGGAAACGGGTGATCATGACCCAGCGGGCCATGCATCATGAGGCAGATCCCTTCCTGGGCTACCTGACCTTGGAGGAAAGGGAATTCTATGTGCGAGAGCGCTCCCCCTACAAGAAGAGGCTGAAACTGGAGTCTATAGAGAGAATGGAAGATCTCGTTACCGTCCTGGGATACATGGGACAGATCACGGCCAAACTGCATGCAAGGGCAGACGCAGACATTGAAAACGGAGTGTTGTCATATCACAGTGAGCAAGAGATCCTGTCAGCCATGGGGGAAGATTTGGACGCTTTCTGTGCGACCATCTCCCAATGGGCACTGTCGTACGCCAACCAGGTGGAGCAGGACTTTGAGTTGTTCACGCAGTGGATGGAGAGACGGTAAGAGTGCGCAAGATACAAAGACCACACCTTGAAATTTAAGGGAGCGGTATAGTGAATCAATATATTTATCTGTAGAGCTGCAATTGCGCCAGATGGGAGAAGCATTCTATGTGGAAAAATCGAAACGTTTGGATTGTGCTGGCCGGGGAGTTCATAACCGGCTTGGGTCTGTGGACGTCCATTATTGCCAACCTGGAGTTCATGCAGCAGCATGTGCCCTCCGATTTCATGAAATCCCTCATCTTATTCGTGGGTCTGTTGGCAGGTGTATTGGTGGGACCTGCAGCCGGAAGGATCATTGATACCCGGAGCAAAAAGTCGGTCCTCCTCTTCTCCGGGATTCTGCGCATGGTCAGTGTCGGATTTATGTTTCTGGCTCTCTATTATGAATCCGTATGGTGGATGGTTCTGTTTGCCATCCTGCTTCAAATCGCTGCAGCCTTCTCCATGCCGACCCTGCAAGCACTGCTGCCGATGATCGTATCGGAGAAAGATCTGCTCTCCATCAATGGAGTTTATATGAACGTCACTACTGTCTCAAGGATTCTGGGGACCGCTTTGGCCGGTCTCATGTTGGCTGTGATGAGCCTGTATTCTCTTTATACCGCTTCCCTTGTTGCCTATGTTCTGCTGCTGATATCCACCTTCTTCCTCGATGTGAAGGAAGATGAGAATGCCGGTGCGGGGCATCAAAAGCAAAACAAAAGCAGCTTTAAGGATGTTATTCCGGTGCTGAGGGGATTGCCTATTGCCATCGTTATACTGGCCTTGTCAATCGTTCCCATGCTGTTCATTGGCGGCTTTAATCTGATGGTCATCAATATCAGCGAGATGCAGAACGATCCCCAAATCAAAGGGTTACTGTATGCGGTCGAAGGAACCAGCTTTATCATTGCCGCCTTACTGGTCAAGCGACTGTCTGAAGGGCGCAACCTGCTGAAGCTGCTGTTCGCCATCGCGATCGTAATTGCCTGCTCTCATTTGTCCCTGTATTTTGCCGACAGCAAGGTCATGTCACTGGTGTCATTCGGACTGTTCGGAATCGGGGCGGGTTGTTTCTTTCCGATCTCAGCCACCATCCTTCAAACCAGGGTTCCGAAAGAGTACCATGGCCGATTTTTCTCCTTCCGTAACATGTTTGACCGTGTCCTCTTTCAGGTGATTCTGTTGGGAACAGGGTTGTTCCTTGACACCATCGGCTTCCATCAAATGGTGCTATGGTTTGGTGCAATCTCGATTCTATTGGCGCTGTATGGGGTTCTCAAGATGGCAAAGACTGTAGAATTCACGGAAAAGTCAGGGGTCAGTCAACAGGCATAAGAAACAGCCAAGGCCATCCAATCGGGTGGCCTTTAGATTTTTAATCTCTTCTGGCGGCAGCTGCAATCAAACCTGCCAGGGCACCTGATCCAATCAATAGAAAATCTTTGGTGCGTTCCATATCATATTGGGTTTTTGCGTAGAATTGTATGTCGGGCAGGTGTTGTTCCTGACGAGGGGTATCGGGTGATGGCTGAACAGAAGAAGGTTGCACCGGGGTATTTAAGGCGCTGTACAATTGGGTCAGGTAGTTGTCCGAGTGCTTGTCGTAGCTGTAAGCACCAATGCCAATCAGGCTGAAAGCAACCACTATCAGCAGATTGCTCAGGCTGTTGGGGTTTGTGATGCGGGGTTCATAGGCAAGGGGCGGGGACTCTTCATGTGTGGTGCCGCAAACATGGCAAAACAAGTATCCTTCCATCTGTTTCTTGCCGCAAGCAGAGCAATAGGACGGAAGTTTGGGCGGTTCGGGCGGTTTGATCTGTTCCTTGTAAAATGCGCTAACGTAATCGTTCAAGCGAGCCCCTCCCCTCTACGGAAACTATATAGAAAAGGCCTTGTACCCATTCCGAAAGATTTGTTAAACGTAGGAACAATAGGCAGATGTTGAACTCCTGATACATTGACAGTATTATGGATTGAGAAGGGTCTGGGGACACGGCGTCCTCCCGCTCCCGCGATCAAGCGAGAAGGGTTGATAGGATGGAGAATGCAAGTTCCAATTTTATTCGAAACATTGTGATCGAAGATCTGAAAACGGGAAAGGTCGATCAAATCGTCACCCGTTTTCCGCCGGAACCAAACGGATATTTACATATCGGTCATGCCAGGTCAATCTGCCTCAATTTTGAATTGGCGGACGAATTTAACGGCAGGACCCATCTGCGGTTTGATGACACAAACCCATTAAAGGAAGACGTCGAATACGTGGAATCCATCAAGGAAGACGTCAGATGGCTTGGATTTGAATGGGACGGATTGTTTTTCGCGTCCGATTACTTCGAGGAAATGTACAATAGGGCCGTTCTGTTAATCAAGAAAGGCAAGGCATACGTGGACGATCTCTCGGCAGAAGAAATCCGGGAGATGCGAGGAACCTTGACGGAACCGGGTAAAGAAAGCCCTTACCGCAATCGAACGGTTGAGGAAAATCTGGACTTGTTCGAACGGATGCGGAAAGGGGAATTCAAGGACGGGGAGAAAGTGCTGCGAGCCAAAATTGACATGGCTTCTCCCAATATCAACATGCGGGATCCCGTTCTTTACCGAATTGCTCACGCCACCCACCACAACACGGGTGACAAATGGTGCATCTACCCAATGTATGATTTTGCCCATCCATTGGAAGACGCGATCGAAGGCGTCACCCATTCTCTGTGCACCCTGGAGTTTGAGGACCACCGTCCCCTTTACGATTGGGTAATCCAAGAGTGCGAAATGGAGCATGTCCCGCGCCAGTATGAGTTTGGCCGCTTAAACCTTACCAACACGGTCATGAGCAAGAGAAAGCTGAAGCAGTTGGTGGACGAAAAGTATGTGGACGGGTGGGACGACCCCCGGATGCCTACCGTTTCCGGCTTGCGACGGAGAGGCTATACGCCGGAATCCATTCGCAATTTCATTCGGGAATTGGGTGTTTCCAAAGGATCGGGCGTTGTGGATACCCAGATGCTTGAGCACTTTGCACGTGAGGATCTGAAGCTGAAGGCACCTCGAACCATGGCGGTTTTAAGGCCCTTGAAGGTAGTTATCACCAATTACCCGGAAGGGAAAGTCGAAATGCTGGAAGCGGAGATCAATCCGGAAAATCCCGAAATGGGGGTAAGACAGATTCCCTTCTCCAGGGAAATCTATATTGAACAGGACGACTTCATGGAGAACCCGCCGCCCAAATATTTCCGGCTGTTCCCGGGAAATGAAGTCCGGCTGAAACACGCTTATTTCATCAAGTGCAATGAAGTGATCAAGGATGAACAGGGCAACGTCGTTGAACTGCACTGTACCTACGATCCCGAGACCAAGAGCGGAAGCGGATTTTCCGGCCGCAAAGTCAAAGGTACGATCCACTGGGTGGAGGCCCAACATGCGGTTCCGGCCGAGCTCCGATTGTATGAACCCCTGTTGCTGGATGATACGGACGGAGAAGAGAAGGATTTCCTGGAATTGGTAAACCCCAATTCTCTGGAAGTGCTTCAAGGGTTTGTCGAGCCAAATATGAAAGATGCCAAACCCCATGACAAATTCCAATTCTTCCGCCACGGGTATTTTAATGTGGATCCCAAGGATACCACCAGTGATCAATTGGTGTTCAATCTGATTGTATCCCTGAAAAGTTCTTTCGAAGTTCCAAAGAAATGACCGCTGGCCGAAGGCACTCAGTGTCTTCGGCTTTTCAACGTATTAACATTTTCATGATGGTGCTTGTGGTTCCGAAAATCGGTGTGGCTACTGCATTGGTTTGCGTTATAACCGGCCAGATTTTTGCCAGCACAGTAATTGACCATTTCCAGTTGTTTGGCGGGCGGCAGATTCCTATTGACGGGAAACGGATCGCCGGAATTCTGTTTCTGGCTTTAGCGCTCTGGCTGTTCTACAAAAGGTGATTTGCTTTCACCAGTTTCTGGTATAGTGGTGGGAGAGCGTGGTCACTGCAAGGCTAGGGGGCTGACACCATGAAGAAAGCCAGAATCGAAGAGATTGGGTATTTGCGGGGCATTGCGTTTCTTGCGGTAGTGATGCAGCACGCGATTGCTTACTTTGCGGCTTTGCCGCAGGCACAGCTGGCTGATGGCGTGGAGCTGGCCATTCTGCTGCTGGCCGTCAAGTTTGCCGTTCCCCTGTTTGTGTTTATCACCGGACTTGTGTTGTTCTACAATTATGAAGGCAAGCTGCATTACGGGGAGTTCATGCGAAAGCGGTTCCAGGACATTATCGTTCCCTATGCGGTGTGGTCGCTGGTCTACTTTCTGCTTTACCATGGCATCCAAGGGAATCTTCTGAAGAGCATGAAGTTGCTCTTTGTCCAGATTTTTACGGGACAAGCCTTCTACCATCTCTGGTTTGTGGCAATGATCTTTCAGTTTTACCTTTTGTTTCCACTCTTTCGACTGCTCATCACGAAGGTCAAGGAGAGGCTCCGGACAAAGTTTGCGGCCTATGCAGCTCTATTGGTATCCGGAGCCGTTTTTATCTATGTTACGTCCGAGGTTTATGTGATCCACGAGAGGATAGATCGTCTCAAGATCCCTGTGTTTACAGCCTGGTTCACCGATTTTGCAGACCGCAACTTTGTTTATTTCTTTTACTATTTTGTCTTGGGAGCGGCGGCAGGGCTGTCCATCGAGCACTGGCGAGGATGGGTAACCAGGTACAAAACGCCGGTGTTGTTGACTTTCTTGGCTTTCTTCTCCTATTTCTTGCACAAAGTGATAAGCGGATTTCAAGTGGTGCCCTTCTTCAAGATGAACTTTAACGACACGTTCCTGATCCGGCCCAAGATGGCCATGTTTCTAATCATTTCCATGCCTGCTGTCTACTGGCTGTCCATACAAATATCACGACACGCAGCGCCTGTCGCCAAACGGATTCTTCATAAATTGGGGGAGTACTCCTACGGAGCTTATCTCATTCATGCCCTGGTCTTGGACATCTGCGGCCTCGTGCTCAAGCACCTGCTGCCGGCAATAAACCTGACATTGCAAACCCTTCTGGCGTTTGCCCTGTGTTCTTTTCTTTCCATAGGGTTGACGGTCGTGTTGAGCCGACTGCCGCTTGGGCGTTGGACGGTGGGAATCAAGAAATCGGGTCGGGCTTGATTCTATAGGAACTAAACGGCCCTCACTTTGAAAGAGAGGGCACTCATTCACTCAGCCAAAAGGGTGGCGGGTGCAATCTTCACCGCGCAAGCTTTAAATTCGGCTGTACCGGATATGGGGTCATATTCGTTGATGGTCAAAACGTTGGTCGGTACATCCGCCCAGTGAAAACTCATAAATACCAGGCCTGGCTGCATCCGGTCAGTAAGTTTGGCTGTGACCGACACTTTGCCGCGACGGGAACTTACCTCTACCCGATCTCCATCTCCGATACCCAAGGAAGCCGCATCCGTTGGATGGATGTCCAAAGTTTCCTCTGTCTGCTTCAGTTTCACACCATCCGCATAATAGCGGGTCTGGGTGTGGGTATTGTACAATTCATACCGCCTTCCCGTCGTGAGCATAAAAGGATACTCCTCATCGGGAACCTCCGCGGGCGGCGTGTAATCCACCGGAATAAACGGGGCTGCCGGGCCTTCCAAAGCCGGTTTGTGGAATCGTTCATGCAGACAAGTTGTGCCGGGGTGGTCGAGAGAAGGACAAGGATAACACAAACCTCCCTCCCGATCAAGCCGGGAGTAGGACATGCCTCCATACATTTCGGGAGCCAGCTGCCGCACTTCCTCCCAAATCTCTTCACTGCTGCGATACTGCATCGGATAACCCAAACGGGTGGAGAGGTCACAAAGGATATCCCAATCATCCCGTGTAGAGGGACCCGGTTCGACCGCTTTCCGAACCCGTTGAACACGACGTTCCGTATTGGTGTAAGTTCCCTCCACTTCTCCCCAGGAACGGGCAGGAAGAACCACGTCGGCCATCCGGGCCGTCTCGGTCAGGAAGATGTCCTGCACCACGAGCAAATCCAGATTTTTCAACAGCTTGTGGGTGTGGTTCATGTGCACATCGGCCAGCAGCGGATTTTCGCCTATGATATAGAGAGCTTTTATCTCACCGCTTTCCATCTTTTCAAATATGCGGGTCTGGGTGGCCCCTGCCATCGGATTGAGCCTGACATTCCAGGCTTTTTCGAAGCGGGAACGGTACTCGTCGTTGGCAAGGCTGAAAGCGCCAGGCAGTTGGTTGGGCAGACACCCCATGTCACCGGCACCTTGCACATTATTCTGCCCCCGCAGGGGGAGGATTCCATTTCCCCTCCGGCCGATGTGCCCCGTGAGCAGGGCCAGGTTGGCAATATCAAACACGTTGTTGACTCCGCAATGGTGCTCGGTTATTCCCAATGTGTAAGCAATCATCGCATTTTGCGCACGAGCATATGTCCGGGCAGTGGAAATGATCTGTTCCGGAGTAAGGCCGGTGATGGATGCGGCATATTCGGGCGTGTAGGGCTCCACCTTCTTTTTTAAGTCTTCAAATCCGGTACTGGTGCGCCGGACAAAAGAGGGATCGAACAATCCTTCCTTAATGATCACATGGAGCATTCCGTTCATCAGGGCGATGTCGGATCCTACCTTGATCTGCAGATAAGAAGACGCAAACTTGGCCATCTCAATCTCACGCGGGTCGATAACGATCATCTGCAGTCCTTTTTTGACCGCGTTCTTGATCCGGTTTGCAATGATGGGATGGGCTTCCGTGGTGTTGGAACCCATCAACAGCAGCACATCCGCCTCGTCAAAATCGTCCAGGGTTCCGGTTGGGAACCCGCTGCCAAATACAGTCGCCAGACCGGCGACGCTGGGAGCGTGTCAAGTCCGGTTGCAGCCGTCGATGTTATTGCTGCCGATTGCCGCCCGCATGAACTTCTGGGTCACATAGTTGGTCTCGTTGGTAGCCCGGGCACAGGCAAACATGGCAATCGAGTCCGGGCCCCAGGCAGATTTCAGGTCAGCCAGTCTTTGTGCAATGACATCCAGCGCTTCGCTCCAGGAAACGGGTGTCAACTTTCCCTCTTTCCGGAGCAGAGGTTGCTTCAGACGTTCGGGTGCATGCACATATTTGTAGGCAAATGCTCCTTTGACACAGGTTTGCCCCTTGTTGACGGGCGCTTCCTTGTCTCCTCTCACTCTGACAATCTGATTGTCGCTTACCTCAAGGACCAAGCCGCATCCGGTGCCGCAATACCCGCAGATGGTCTTGACTTCCTTTGTCGTTGCCATGTTACCTCCCCCTTACTGCAGAATGATAATGACTCCACCTGTTTGTGCATGCTCTGTCTTTATACTTCCATTATGAACCTGATACATCTGCAGGGAAAGAGTTTTCACTGAAAAATCAACTACCGGTTGACACGGTGGTTGGGTATGCAACATTTTTTGAGTTTATTATATAATAGTATTGTAAAATTCAATCTGTTATAATACAATAAATCAAAAAAGAGGGAGAGGGAAAATATGACAACCGGACTGGAACTGGTAAACAAGTGGATTGAGAAGAATCGGGAGATGGGGCTGCCGGACGAAGCAATGGAAGGGACGAAGTTTGTCTTTGGAGATATGCTCTACACCATCAGGAAAAACGGGGAGGGCCGGTTTCATGTGGATTCCAGCCAGGGCAAGATCGTGATCTTCCGAGACCTGAAACAGTACACCGACGAACTGACCTGCCGGATTTGCGGCACTGAATACGACAACAAGATTGACACAATTCGCTGCTGTACCAACGGAGACGAATAATGAATCAACAGGCAAGGATCTGCCACCCTGTTTGTTCCGGAAAGGAATGAACAGGGTGTTTGCCTTTTGTGAGCGGGAACATGGCCACTGTTGGATCACCGGGTCTGCCGGGTTCACGATCCGGCAGCTCAGGTAGAAAATAAACGGATTTTCGATTCTCTTATTTGAGTAAACTTTGGTGTTGGTGGTTACTAAGATGGGAATAGGGGACTGAAAATCCTCTAATTCAGAAACCTTTTCCGATTTCTTAAAGTTAGAAGACTGGGAATCCGTTATTTTTGAGAACAGAGGCCAACGATCCTATTGTAAGTTATAATAGGGGACAGACACGAAAATGAGGAGGGGCATCCAAAGACGGTGTTTCAATTAAACCCGGAGCAGCTTGTCAAGTTAACCGGCGGACAGGTAGTGACGGTAAAATAAACAAGGAGGAAAGGAATGAGGGAATCATGAAACAGATTACGGATTGCACGGTTTTGCGGAATGGGGTGCAGATGCCGTGGCTGGGGCTGGGTGTATACAAAACCCAAGATGGAGAAGAAGTAATACGTGCCGTGACAACGGCAATCAGTCTGGGATACAGAAGCGTTGACACCGCAGCCATGTACGGAAACGAAGAAGGTGTGGGACAGGCCGTCAGGGAATCGGGTCTCACACGGGAAGACATCTTTGTTACCACAAAAGTCTGGAACTCCGACCAGGGTTATGAGACGACCTTGCAAGCTTTTGAAGCAAGCCGGAGACGTCTCGGGTTTGACTACATTGACCTGTATCTGGTGCATTGGCCGGTTCGGGGCAAATACATAGAGACCTGGAAAGCTCTTGAGAAACTGTACAAAGAGGGCTATGTCCGGGCGATTGGCGTCAGCAACTTCCAGATCCATCACCTGCAGGATATAATAAAGGAATGTGAAGTCAAGCCGATGGTCAATCAGGTGGAATACCACCCGTTCCTGACCCAGAAAGAGCTGCATCAGTATTGCGAATCCCAGCAGATTCAACTGGAGGCCTGGAGTCCGCTGATGCGAGGCGAATTGTTGAACCATCCGACTGTAACCGATATGGCCGGCAAGTACGGGAAAACCCCCGCACAGATCGTGCTGCGATGGGATTTGCAGCACGAAGTGGTGACGATTCCCAAATCGGTTCGCGAAGAACGGATCCGGGAAAACTCAGGTATCTTTGATTTCGAACTGACGCCGGAAGATATGCTAAGGCTGGACGGGTTGAATCAGAACAGACGGATCGGACCCGATCCGGACAACTTCAACTTCTAAAAAATCATAAATTCCTACAAGTGTAAATTTAGCAATTGTCATTTGGAAAGAAGTGACACTCATGGGCAAAAAAACGGAACTGCTGGTAACGGCAGGCGACCTGCAAGAAGCGGAACGGATGCTTCAGGCGGGAGCTGATGCGATCAGTATAGGCCATGAAAGGTATGCGTTGCGGATGCCTGGGAGCTTTGAGCTGCCGGACATCCGGGACGCGGTAGCGTTAGCCAGACACTTTCAGGCCAAAGTATACGTGTCCATAAACGCATTGCTGCATAACGATAGTTTGCCGGAACTGAATGACTACATCCGGCAGTTGAATGAGGCAGGCGTGGACGCAATCGTATTTGGAGACCCGGCGGTCTTGATGGCCTCTCGCCTTGCAGCTTCCAAACTGAAACTCCACTGGAATACGGAGACTACCTCCACCAACTACCGAACTGTCAACTATTGGGCAGGCAGGGGCGTTGCGAGGGCTATCCTTGCCCGAGAGTTGTCCATGGAAGAAGTGCTGTACATCAAACAAAATACCAAAATCGAAGTGCAGGTGCAGGTTCACGGCGCCACCTGCATTTTCCATTCCAGGCGGGAACTGGTCGGCAATTACATGCAGCACCAGGGACGAATGGCGGAAGAGGGGAACCGGAGCCGGAATCGCCATATGTTTCTCAAGGAAAAGAACCGATCGGAAGAGCGTTATCCAATTTTTGAAGACCGGCACGGGACGCATATTCTCAGTGCAGAAGACATTTGCATGCTTGAGCATTTGGGCCCTTTTTTGACGGCGGGGATTGATTCCTTTAAGATCGAGGGATTGCTGAAAACGGCTGACTATAATGCGGCGGTGGTGTCTCTGTACCGCAAGGCCATTGACTGTTTGGCAGACAACCCGAACGCCGGGATACACCCTGGGTGGCTGGCGGAGCTAAGAAGCATTCAACCGCCCGACAGGCCCTTGGGGACGGGGTTTTACTTCAGGGAACAAATCTACTAGGGAAGACAGGAGGTTGATCTTGTGAGGAAACCGGAACTGTTGGCCCCCGCAGGCAATTTGGAGAAATTGAAATTCGCCGTCCTGTACGGGGCGGATGCGGTATACATCGGCGGGCAGAGATTTGGTCTTCGTTCAAAAGCGGGCAACTTCTCTTGTGAGGACATGCGGGAAGGCGTGGAATTCTCCCATGCCCACGGTGCAAAAGTATTTGTGGCAGCCAATATTATTGCTCACAACGATGATTTTGCAGGCATGGAGGAGTACTTCCGCACACTGTACGACATCGGAATCGATGCGGTGATCATTGCCGATCCCGCCATCATTGACGTATGCAGACAAGCGGCACCTGATCTGGAGATTCATTTAAGCACCCAAGCGTCTACCACTAACTGGCAGGCTGTCAAGTTCTGGGCTGACGAAGGTATCAAGCGAATTGTCCTCGCCAGGGAAGTATCCTTGCAGGAAATCCGTGAAATCAAACAGAATGTCAGCGTGGAAATCGAAGCGTTTATCCACGGAGCCATGTGCATATCCTATTCGGGACGCTGTGTACTGTCCAACCATATGACCAATCGGGACGCCAACCGCGGGGGCTGCGCCCAATCCTGCCGCTGGCAGTACGATCTGTTTGAAGAAGTGGAAGAGCAAACGGACGAACTGCCCCTTTTTGCGGAGGGTGATGATGCATTCACGATGAGCTCCAAGGATCTGTGCATGATTGAGCATGTTCCCGAGATGATCGAAGCGGGCGTTGACAGCCTGAAGATTGAAGGCCGGATGAAAACGGCGCACTATGTGGCAACAGTGGTGAATGCCTACCGCAGGGTGATTGACGCGTATTGCGAGAACCCGAAGGAATTTCGTTTCCGGCCAGAGTGGATGGATGAGATTCTGAAAGCGGCGAACCGTCCCATTACCACTGCTTTTTATTATGGTGCCCCGACGGCTGGTGATCAAATCTATGGATTGCCTCCCAAAATGGCAAAGTATGAATTTGCCGGTCTGGTGCTTGATTATGATGAGACCGCAGGGATCGCGACAATTGAACAACGGACCCGTTTTTCCGTTGGGCAGGAAGTGGAATTCTTCGGTCCCAAGCGGGAAAATTTCAAGCAAGTGGTCACCGCTATATGGGACGAGGAGGGAGCTGCGCTTGTAGACGCAAACCGCCCTTTGCAGCGGGTGAAATTGAAAGTGGATCGTCCGGTGCAACCCTACGACATTATGCGCAAGGGCGAAGGCATCTTGTCTTTGGCGGGGCGACCATAATTTGCAAGTCATATCTGTCTGCAGTATGAGCATCATAAGCATACACCACTGAAAAGGAGGTTCATACAATGGCAGACAACAATAACAGAAACAATTATGTAGCCCAAGGTGCAGCACAGGCTCTGGATCAAATGAAGTATGAAATTGCACAAGAGTTTGGTGTTCAACTCGGTGCAGATCAAACTTCCCGTGCGAATGGTTCTGTAGGTGGAGAAATTACCAAGCGTCTTGTGAAATTCGCTGAACAGGCTCTGGCGGGCACCCGCTAATTGATAATCGAATATATAGAAGCGGCCGACCTGATTCAGGTCGGCCTTCCTGTTCCCGCAGACACACTTCACCTTGTCATGGCCCGAAATCAGTTGTTGGAGACCTATCCGGAGTTTGATCTGGAGATTGTGGATACCAAATGCAAGCAGCGAAATTTTATGCTGCTCATATGGAACATATCTTTACCGTGGACAACCTGGAATATCTGTCCAGGGGCGGCAGAGTCAGCCGAATTCAGGCATTTGTTGGGGAAATCCTGAATATCAAACCAATCCTGCATGTGGAAGAAGGCAGACTGATTCCTCTTGAGAAGATCCGGGGAAGGAAGAAAGCGCTGCGCAGGATGGTAGAAATCCTGAATGAAACGCTCCGGTCTTGAGCCCAGGGGGATCAGCAAATTGCTGTACAAGCTGAGTGGGCAGAGCCAGCCCTATAAGGGGACTGGTTATGTCTGTTCTTCGAGTCGGATGGCCGGTTCTCCGGTATAGTAGAAGGTACCGGTACTCTGGGCAATTCGTTTGCCCGTTTCGTTCTCCATGTAAGCTTCCGCTACCGCTGTAGCTCTGCCGGTATGGGTCGGTCGCGCAAACACCTTCAGAACTTTTCCTTTGCCCGGTGCTATGTAGTTTACGTTCATCTGCAGGGTAACCACCTGTTTCCCCGTTTCCTCCGCAATGCTCCACCCCATGGCTGAATCCAGCAGCACGGCTGTAATCCCTCCATGTACAATGCCTAGCGGATTCATAAAGAAAGGCAGCAGTGGAAGGGACATCACATACCAATCCTCATGTCGTTCCCTCTGAATGGGGAGCAGTTTCATCAGGGACAGCATGTCCCCGCTGGCCATGGCCCCGACCGCTTTCTGGATGACTCCGGGATCCAGTTTAAAGTTTGATTCGCTCACAGAACAAGTCCCCTTTATACAATCGTTTTTTTGGCAATTATATCATAAAGGGGATATTCCGGGACGAAAAAACGGATTGTGCGGCATCCCCAAAGCAAATCAATCAAACTTGTGGTAAAATACCAACTTGATAATGATTCAAAGGTGGTGTCGTTATGAGCGGTCAAAAACCCTATCGAGTCCTGCTCTTCTATAAATATGTTCACATCGAGGATCCCGTGGGTTTTGCGGAACAACACCTTCAGTTCTGCAAAGAGTTGGGACTGCGGGGCCGGATTCTGGTGGCGGAAGAAGGAATAAACGGGACTGTCTCGGGAACTGTCGAGCAGACGGAAAAATACATGGAAGAAATGCACAAAGATCCCCGGTTCGCGGATTTGTGGTTCAAAATTGACGAAGCAGACGACCACGCTTTCAGGAAAATGTTTGTGCGGCCGAGAAAGGAATTGGTGACTTGGCGCCTGGATGAGAAAATCGATCCGAATGAAACGACAGGGAAGCATTTGACGCCGAAAGAATGGTACGAACTGATGCAGCAGGAAGACGTGGTGATTATTGATGGCCGCAATGATTATGAGTATGATCTTGGCCACTTCCGGGGAGCGATTCGCCCTGAAGTGAAGACCACCCGGGAATTTCCCGAGTGGATCCGCAACAATCTCGATCGGTTCAAAGGCAAGAAGGTTTTGACTTACTGCACCGGCGGCATTCGTTGTGAAGTTCTGTCTGGCGTGCTATTGAAGGAAGGGCTCACAGACGTGTATCAACTGCACGGGGGCATCGTCGCCTACGGGAAGGATCCGGAAGTCAAGGGCCAAATGTTTGACGGCAAGTGTTACGTATTTGACAATCGGATCTCGGTGCCAATCAATCAGGTGGATCCGTCGGTGGTCGGGAAGTGCCATCACTGCGGCGTTCCGGCGGAGAAATACATTAACTGCGCCAACGATCTGTGTCACCTGCAGCATATTGTATGCCCCGAATGTGAAGAGAAGCATCAGGGATACTGTTCGGAGGAGTGCGTGTCCGAATTGGTCCAATCCTGATCGGAAGTAGAAACCCTTGTCATGGGACTTTCGCCTGACAAGGGTTTTCTGCTTCCAGGTTTTGTAAACCTTGACCGGAGGGGAAACGGAAGGAAACAGCTGAATTGGCGGCAATTCTTGGCGATATTCAGAGAGAATAAAGGATAAACCAGATTGATGGCTTATGAATACCGCCAGAACCGGTAATTAAGTAATTGTTTTAAAATTACTAAAACCCGTCATGCGGATATAATGTAGCTTGGGAGGAATGTCAGTTGCTGCATTACAAAACGTATGAATTGGGTAAAACTCATGACTGGGTCATCTTTGTCCACGGTGCGGGCGGAAGCTCTGCAATCTGGTACAAGCAGATCCGTCAGTTCAAGGAACATTTCAACATCTTGCTGCTTGACCTCCGCGGTCATGGCAAGTCCAAAAACGTCAAGCGGAAACTCAGTCGATATTCGTTTCATGAAGTAAGCAAGGATGTGATTGAAGTCCTCGATCACCTTAAGATAAAATCTGCCCATTTTGTCGGGATCTCCCTGGGAACCATCGTCATCCAGACCCTGGCCGAACTTTGCCCGGAACGGATCCGTTCCATGATCCTGGGCGGGGCGGTAACCAAACTCAATGTCCGATCGCAAATTCTGATTGCCCTTGGCAATATGACCAAGCATATTATTCCATATATGTGGCTGTACCGGCTGTTTGCCTGGGTGATCATGCCGAGGAAGAACCACAGGAAATCCCGCCTGCTGTTTGTCAACGAAGCGAAGAAGCTCTGCCAGAAGGAATTCAAGCGTTGGTTCAAGCTGACTCTTAACATCAATCCTTTCCTGCGGAATCTGCGGGAGAAGGAGTTGCCGATTCCGACTCTTTATCTGATGGGTGAAGAGGACTATATGTTCCTGCCAACGGTGGAAGCGATTGTGGAGAGAAAGAGATTCTCTAAACTGGTGTTGATTCGCAATTCGGGCCATGTATGCAATGTAGACCAACCGGAAGAGTTCAATCGGCAGTCCATCAAATTTATCAAAGAAAATTTGATCTTTCGACCGGCAATCGTATAGTGTCAACGAGTGAGCGCCCTTAGTCAAAAGGGCGCTTTTAGAATGGTTTTAATTTCCTTACTTGTCCTTGAAAGACAGAATGGGTTGGGATAGTATAGAAGTAAGAACTCCAAATTTCTATCAAACGTCTTGTTAATACTCCCTCATTTTCGCGGCATACTCACAGTACCGTCAAATGCACACTTCTTCTCAGAACGTTCATTGCACACCAAATTTCCCTACATCGAAGATTCAACTCCTGACTATTTTTTTCGGACACAACATTCATGGGCACTTTCCTTCTTCCTTTGATGTGATTCATGCGGCCAATTGAAACCGCTTTCATAATCCTTGCTTCTTTTCCTGAATAACGTTCCTGTTAATTTCGTTGCAAGTTTTCCTGCCATATCAATAATATTCCGCAGTGTTTGGTTCATAGGCTTTTATTAATCAAACCATTGAAATCCCGTTTCGATATTTGACTAGGAGGGGAGCGGAATGGAGGTATCGGAATGCTGCAATAAAGAGTTGAGATTGGACTACCGAATCGAATACTTGCATGGAAAAGATGACGAATACGAATTGAAAGTCCCGGTATGGGTATGCACCCAATGCGGCAAGATCTATCTGCCCAAATACGATCTGCTGCTGGATCCAGATTACAAACAGTTAGGATAGGAGGGGACCGGATGGAACTGCAAAGATCGACGGAATTGCAAAAAACGTATGTGACTTCATCGAAACTGGAACTTGTGGCAGACATCATCCAGTTGGTAAGCGGAGTAAGTTTGGCATTTTTCCTTTGGACCCACATGGTATTCGTGGGCTCCATTCTGTTGGGAGTCAGCGCTTTCAACAAGTTGGCCGCTTTTATGGAAGAGTATTACTTGCTTCCGGCCGCAGTCGTTTTCATTATCATTGCTTTTACCGCCCATGTTGGAGCTGTGCTGAGGAGAATTCCAGGGCGTTGGCGAGATCAGAAAATCATATGGCAACATGCGAAAACAATCAAGCACGGCGACACCTGGTCATGGTTGTTTCAGGTAGTATCCGGTGCTGCGATTCTGATTCTTGCTACGATCCACGTGTTTGTCGTAGTTTATGGCGGCATCAGCGCCGACCTTAGTTCAGACAGAATGCACTCCCCCTTCTTGTGGTTTTATCTCGCTTTGCTGTTTCTGGGGGAATACCATGCAAGCATAGGTCTGTATCGTGCAGCCATCAAGTGGGGTTGGATCAAACGGCAGACCGCCAAGAGAGTGCTCGGTTTTGCAACGATCATCTTCCTGGCCATCGGTCTTGTCACCATTGGAACACTGTGGATGTTGGGAGGTTCACTATGAGCAGCTACGACGTTTTTACAACGGATGTTCTGATTGTCGGAGCAGGATTGGCAGGAGAACGGGCTGCGATTGAAGCGGCGGAACACGGTCATTCGGTCATCATCCTGAGTCTTGTGCCGCCACGGCGGTCACACAGCACGGCGGCGCAGGGTGGAATGCAGGCCTCACTTGCCAACAGCGCCAAAGGAGCGGGGGACAACCCTGACGTGCATTTTGCCGATACGGTAAAAGGCTCTGACTGGGGGTGTGATCAGGATGTTGCCCGCCTGTTTGCGGAAACGGCACCTATTGCTGTAAGGCAAATGGCTCATTGGGGGGTTCCCTGGAACCGGGTTACGGCAGGCAAGAAAGTGTTGCCTGATGGAACCGAGATCTATGATGATCCGGACAAAGAAGGTCTGATTACCGCCCGCAACTTTGGCGGAACGGCAAAATGGAGAACCTGTTATGTTTCGGATGGCACCGGGCACTGCTTGCAATATGCCATGGACAGTGTGGTGGTGAAACTTGGCATAACTGTGCATGACCGGGTGGAAGCGATTTCGCTCATTCATGACGATACCCGGTGCAGCGGTGCGGTGGTACGTTGCCTGAGAACAGGCAAGCTTCGGGTATATCTAGCCAAATCGACGGTTATTGCCACCGGCGGTTATGGCCGTTTATATGGCGCTTCCACCAATGCGATCATCAATGAAGGAAGCGGCATGTTCATTGCACTCAACACAGGAATTGTACCTCTTGGCAACATGGAAGCGGTGCAATTCCATCCGACAGGAATTGTCCCCACATGGATTCTGGTTACAGAGGGGGCGCGGGGAGACGGCGGTTATCTGCTGGACAAAAACCTGCACCGCTTCATGCCTGATTACGAACCTGCCAAGAAAGAACTGGCATCCCGTGATGTGGTCTCCAGACGAATGACACAGCACATTCGAAAGGGATTCGGAGTTGACAGTCCTTATGGGGCTCACCTCTGGCTGGATATCCGTCATCTGGGGGAGCGTCATATTAACACCAATCTACGTGAAATTGCGAACATTTGCAGGAATTTCGCGGGCATCGACCCGGTCCATGAACTGATACCGGTCCGGCCCACCCAACATTACAGTATGGGCGGAGTCAGGACCGATATCAACGGCATGGCATACGGGTTGGAAGGATTGTTTGCAGTTGGCGAAGCGGCTTGCTGGGACCTGCACGGATTTAACCGGCTGGGCGGCAACTCTCTTGCGGAGACCATCGTGGCAGGTATGATCGTCGGCAAGCAGGTAGCCATATACACCAAGGACGCTTCTATTAACGTATCAACTACTCTGATACAAGAACATGTCAGAGAACAGGAAGAGCGTATCCACAATCTGTTGAACTGCACCAACGGTAAGGAGAACGTCTACGAAATCCGCAGGGAAATGGAGAACACCCTGATGGAGAATGTGGGCATCTTCCGTACCGGGGAAGCGTTGGAGAAAGCGGTCAACAAGCTGGACGAACTCTATCACAGATCTCTTCATGTCGGGCTCAGAAGCAACGGGCAGGGTCCGAACCCGGAACTGGCATCCGCACTAAGAATCAATGGCATGGTGAAGCTTGCCTATTTGATTGCGGCAGGAGCACTGGCACGCCAGGAAAGCCGCGGCAGCCATTACCGGGAGGATTTCCCGCAGCGGGATGATGTCAACTGGCTGAAGCGCACGCTGGCATACTGGCCCAAAGGCTCAGACAAACCCGTTCTCAAATACGAAGACGTAAAGATTACAGAATTGCCTCCCGGAGATCGCGGATACGGTGAAGGAAGCAAACAGACAGCCGGTACAAGTGAAGTTTCGAAATAAGATCGTATATAGGAGGGAGACATATGGGACGCCAGTTAACGCTTCATATATTGCGTTACAATCCTGACAAGCCTGAAGTCAAGCCATATCTGCAGCCGTTCAAACTGGAAGAAGAAGAACGGATGACCTTGTTTGTCGCTTTAAACAAGATACGTGAGGAACAGGATCCTACTTTGCAGTTTGATTTTGTCTGTCGGGCTGCCATATGCGGTTCCTGTGGAATGCTGATCAACGGGAAGCCCACATTGGCATGCAAGACTTTGACGAAGGACCTTCCAAACGAAATTACACTCATGCCCTTGCCGGTTTTCCAGATGCTGGGGGATCTGAGTGTAGATACGGGCACCTGGTTTCGGGAACTTAACATCAAGACGGAAGCCTGGATCAAAACGGAGAAGAAGTTTGATCCGACAGCCCTTGAGGACAGGATGAGCAATGATGAGGCGCTTGCGATATACGAAGCGGATCGCTGCATAGAGTGCGGTTGCTGTATTGGCGGTTGCGCTACTGCAAACATCAACCCCGACTTTCTTGGGGCTGCGGGTATCAACCGGGTAGCCCGCTTTATGGTGGATCCACGGGATGAACGATCAGAGGCTGAATACTTTGAGATTGTCGGTACCGGAGAAGGGGTTTTTGGTTGCGTGGGCCTGATGGCCTGTGACGACAACTGCCCGATGGAGATTCCGCTGCAGGAGCAACTCGCCTACGTACGCCGCAAGATGGCCCTGGCGGGGATCAAGATGTAAGACGGCACCGGAGGCAAGGGAGTTCTAATGAGACCATGCGGTTCACTCCGCATGGTCTTCTTGTTTTAAACTCCCGAAAGAATACAGGATTCGCCATAATAAAAATAGAAGTCTTGAACAGGATGAACACTCGAGTAAGGAGAGAGGTTAGGATGAATAAAGAGTCGGGTATGTTGATCTTCGGCCACCGGGGTTCGGCAGGAACACATCCGGAGAATACGATGATCTCGTTTGAAGAGGCCGCAAGGGCTGGTGCGGATGGAATCGAACTTGACATCCAATTGAGCAAGGATGGGGTTCCGGTTGTGATTCATGATGAGAAACTGGACCGCACTACCAATGGAACCGGCTGGGTCAAAGACAGGACCTTCTATGAACTGAAACAGTTGGATGCGGGAGCCTGGTTCTCGGACAAGTTCAAGGGGACCCGAATCCCCTCGCTGGAAGAGGTTCTGGTCTGGGCGCAGGGCAACTCCCTCCTGATCAACCTGGAGTTGAAGACAGGAATTATCCTTTACCCGCAGATTGAAGAGAAGGTGATCCGTCTTGTTGAACAATACGGTCTGACCGGCCGGGTAATCATCTCCTCGTTCAACCATTACAGTCTGGTGGAGACCCGCCGGATTCATCGGACTATCAAGACGGCAATCCTCTTCTCGGACGGTCTATATGAACCCTGGAAGTACGCAAAAACAGTCGAAGCTGACGGACTGCACTGCCACTGGCCAATCGCCGCCTACCCGGTAATCCTAGACGGGGCGAAGCAAGCGGGCATGCCGATTCGTGCCTATACAGTCAATGACGAAGCCCGAATGCGGGAGTTTATGACCAATGGGGTCTCTGCCATTTTCACCGACTGGCCGGAGAAAGCGGTTCGGATCCGCCGGGGGTAAAGGGAGGGACTAAAAGGATACAGGGAATAGTCGTATAAAGGTTCGTATATCGATGGATGCGAAGTCATAGGATGGTTCCTGTGACTTTTCTCATTGTTTATTGGGGAGGCAAATATGAGAGTTTTTCTGGATTTGATGTGGTTTTTAATATGGAAAAGAAAAGTTACGGAATCGGGGTCGGGATCCTGGTTATGGTTGCAATGATGCTATTGCTGCCACATGGGTATGAGGAATTCGTCGGGGAGCGGGGGACCCACCAGGAACTGCTGGCCAAAGAGGGCCTGTACAACAAGATGTACCTGCTGCAGCAAGGGGCTGCCAAATCGGTTTGACGCAACAAACGAGAAACTCCCGGGAATCGTTCCGGGAGTTTTTGCTTTGTGTGAGAGCCTGTCTAAAAGGGAAAATTCTCATTTTTCAAACGGAATTAATATTTTATTGTATAATAATGCTATATTTTGTTATTTTTTGTGACATTCTGTCGAAAACGGTGATTCTATGAAAATGTGGACTTCCCGCATGTTTTGGCGGGTCTATCTGATTAACATAATTGTGATGTTGGTACTGTTGGCTTCCATCTATTTCATGGCCAAACAGACCCTGCCGGAGATGTCGAGGGAGAAGTATCAAAGCGTCACGGATGAGACGGTATTGAGGTTGCAAGGGCAATTGGCCAACATGGTTTCCCATCTGTATGAGATCTCCCAACTCGTGGACCAACTTACAGGCCTCAGATCTTCGAATCCGGAGGAAATGACTGAGGAACTCTACCGTATCATCTCCGCCTCCCCGTTGTTAAACAGCGGCCTGGTGATTGACAGGAACGGAAAGGTACTGGCAAATTACCCGGAAGACACTTCCTCCGTCAAGGACACCAGTTTTTCCGGGAACCCTATTTTTCAGGAGGCCAAACAGGGAAAGAAACCTTATATCAGCGATGTATTCAAAGCCCCCACCGGACGAAATGTGATTGTGCTCTCCATCCCTTTAATGAACCGGCAGAATGAGGTGGAACGGGTGGTCACTTTGCAAGTCCGGATCGAAGAAAACAATCTGTTCTCCCTGGTGTTTCAGAACCACAATCTGGGGGCCGGAGGATATGTCTATATTGTTGACCGCAACGGGGTGATCATCTCCCATCCCCAGAAGGAACGAATTGGAGAATCCGTAAAATCAAACCCGGTCGTTCAGAAAGTCTTGCAGCAGCAATCGGGTTACCAGTGGGTAGTCAATACAAAGGGTGCCCCCATGTACGCTTCCTTCGCCTACATTCCGCAGTTGAGCTGGGGAGTGGTGGCACAGGTGCCCGAAAGTGAAATCTATGAACCCTTTTATAAGTTTCGAAGCAACTTGTTTGTCCTTTCGCTGCTGACCCTGATCCCTTTGTCTGTCTTGACGGCGTTTTACGCAAAACAAACCATTTTCCCCATCCGCCGGTTGCAGCAAGCCGTTGCCGAAGTGGAGAAGGGCAACTACGAACAGTATGTGGAGCACACGGACAAAACGGAACTGGGGGAGTTGTCAAGCAAATTCAATGACATGATCAAGACCATCCGCGAATCCCGGGAAAGGATCAGGCACCAGGCGTTCCATGACTCGCTGACCGGCCTGCCAAACCGGACCCTGTTTAAGGAAGATCTGGGAAAGTATCTGGTGGAAGCGGATGTTGGCAATCAACAAGTGGCGGTGCTGTTCTTTGATCTGGACGGTTTTAAGATGGTGAACGATTCACTGGGCCACAAAGTGGGGGACATGTTGCTTGTCGAAGTCGGGAAGCGGCTCGAGCGGCTTCCGAAATATAGCGACACTACGTATCGGGTAGGCGGGGACGAGTTCATTGTTATTATTCCGGATGTGGCGAGTAAGGATGAAGTGGAGAGGTCGGCCAAGGAGATCTTGGCTATCATTGCGCCTCCATTTTATTTGGAAGGCAGGGAAATCTTCATTTCCGCCAGTATTGGCATCAGCATCTATCCAACGGATGGAAAAGACGCCGACACGCTTGTCAAACACGCGGACATTGCAATGTACCGGGCAAAAGAACAGGGCAAAAACAATTACTGCCTGTTCATGGAGGGCATGCATTCCTACGTACAGCGGAAGATCTATCTCACCAACTGCTTGCGCAAAGCCATCGGATTTGACGAACTGTTGGTCCATTACCAGCCGAAGCTCAACATCAAGACGGGCCAAATTACCGGCATGGAAGCGCTGCTTCGCTGGAATCACAGGCGGGAAGGAATGATTCCCCCATCCGAATTTATCCCGGTGGCGGAAGAGTCAGGGTTGATTCTGCCCATAGGGGAATGGGTGCTTCGTGCCGTCTGCAAACAGATGAGAGAATGGCAGAACAAGGGCTTGCCTCCGCTGCAGGTCTCCGTAAACCTGTCAGCCCGCCAGTTCCAGGATGCTCATCTGGCGGATAAGATCCGCAAAATCCTGCAGGATACAGGGCTTGACCCGAGTTTGCTGGAACTGGAACTCACCGAGAGTGCCCTTATGAAGAATGAACAAGCAGTCAACCGGGTATTGGCCGATTTGAAACAGATTGGCGTTAGCATCTCCATCGACGACTTCGGCACCGGCTACTCCTCGCTGAATTACCTGAAGCTGTTTCCGATTGACTGTCTGAAGATTGACCGGTCCTTTATCAGGGATATTGGGAAAGACCCGGGCGACGCGGCCATCACCCGGTCCATTATCGATCTGGCACACAATCTGAACCTGGAAGTGGTTGCGGAAGGGGTCGAAACACCAGAGCAGTTGACTTTCATGCAAACCAACAGTTGTGATTCCATCCAGGGCTATTTGATCAGCCCGCCTCTACCGGCCGATGAGTTTGAGCAATTCCTTAAAGCAAAGCTTGGCGGCTCCTTATAGCCGCCCTCAATAGAATCATGACAATTACGAAACGGCCCCTTTTTGGGGCTTGTTTTGTTATTCAAAGGAATTTCGTAAATGTTGTCCACGTATGAATGATAACAAGGCATGGCATGGAAGGGAGTGAAGGTTTGCGTGCGGACTCCGGTGATCGGAATAACAGGGTACCACGTATTGGGCGAAGAGGGATACGGAGGCTCTTTTCGCGGAGTGCCCGGCCAGGGGTTCAGCGTGGTGGGTCATGATTACATTAACGCTGTAAGACGCGTCGGCGGAATCCCGTTGGGAGTTCCGGTGGGAGAAATCGACTCGGCGAGAGAAGTTTTGCAAGCTCTGGACGGTCTGATTCTTAGCGGGGGTGAGGATATCGACCCCTCGTTGTATGGTGCCCGCCCGGACCTGCGCTGTTGGACGCTGACTCCGGAACGGGACCGGTTTGAACTGGCATTGATCGAAGAAGCACTCCGGCAGCAGAAACCGCTGTTGGCGGTATGCCGGGGGATGCAGCTTCTGAATGTGTATTTCGGCGGATCTCTTTATCTGGATCTGGCGGACTGTTCGAACAAGGTGCTGTCCCACCAGTTCTCCCGGGCACCGCGCTGGTACAAGGCCCATAAGGTGCGCTTGCTGTCGCCGGTACTATCTGAGTTGTATCAGACAGATGAGATTGAAACGAACAGTTACCATCATCAGGCGGTGAAAGAGGTAGGAAACGGAATGCAGGTGGCGGCTGTCGCCGAAGACGGAATCATCGAGGGGCTGCTTCACCCCGATCATCCTCAACTGCTGGCCATCCAGTGGCACCCGGAGATGATGTCCGTTCAGTTGGAAGAAGGACTGATCCCGTTCCGATGGTTGATGGACAGATGCAAACAAGCGGCAGGCACTGGTGAAACTGCCGATTCCAAAGACATAGGGGGATAGGGGTATGTCTGACAAGTATTCGAGCAAATGGAACTTCATGTGGATTTTTGGACAGAAAGTCACTTTGCCGGTGACAGTGGCGGTCCGCAATCCCGCAACGGGAGAAGTGACAGGCCATGTCCCGAAAGGGGGCCAGGCGGAAACGACCCTCGCAATTGAAGCGGCGTGGCGGTCGTTTCCCCAGTGGTCGAGGATGCCGGCGAAGGATCGGGCCGTGTACCTGCTCGACTGGGCGGACCGAATTCTCGACAATCGGGAGGAGCTGGCTGCCCTGCTTACACAGGAACAGGGCAAACCGCTGGCGGAGGCAAGAGGAGAGATTGAAGGGGCGGCCGAGTTTGTCAGGTGGTACGCGGAAGAGGGGAAACGAGCTTACGGCGAGCTGATTCCCGCTTCCCGACCGCGGCAGCGAATCCTGGTGATGCGCCAGCCGGTGGGAGTGGCGGGGCTCATTACACCGTGGAACTTCCCGGCGGCCATGGTCACCCGCAAGGCGGCACCCGCTCTGGCGGCAGGCTGTACGGTAGTATTGAAGCCCGCGAAGCAAACGCCGCAGATTGCAGTAGCTCTGTTTCAACATCTGATGGACACCGGCATTCCGGCGGGTGTGGCCAATCTCGTAACGGGAGACGCAGTGGCGATCGGCGGCGCGCTGTTGTCAGATCCCCGGGTACGCAAAATCTCCTTTACCGGTTCGACGGAAGTGGGCAAGAATCTGATGCGGCAGGCGGCCGACCAGGTGAAACGCCTGTCCCTCGAGTTGGGCGGCAATGCTCCCGTCATCGTGTTCCCCGATGCGGACCTGGACAAAGCGGCAAATGCCATCGTGTCCAACAAGTTCGAGAATTGCGGTCAGGTCTGCAACGGAATCAATGTGATCTATGTCCATAAGGAGATTGCCGGGCCGCTGACGGAGAAGATTGTTACTTTGGTGAAGAGATTGAAGATCGGGAACGGAATGGACCCGGAGGTCACGATGGGCCCCCTGATTGATGAAACGGCGCGGGCGAAGGTGGAAGCGTATGTGGCCGATGCGGTGGAAAAAGGGGCACGTGTCCGGACGGGCGGATACAGGCTTGAAACCGGAGGCTGTCAGTTCGGAAGCTTTTATGCCCCGACGGTGCTCGAGGGTGTTACACGTGAGATGGCGCTGACGCGGGAGGAAGTGTTCGGACCGGTGGCGCCGGTTGTGGAGTTTGAATCCGAGGAAGAGGTGCTTGCTTATTCAAACGAGACTTCCTTCGGGCTGGCGGCCTATTTTT
Source organism: Effusibacillus lacus (assembly GCF_002335525.1). Lineage (NCBI taxonomy): Bacteria > Bacillati > Bacillota > Bacilli > Caryophanales > Alicyclobacillaceae > Effusibacillus > Effusibacillus lacus. The sequence goes on along the minus strand of NZ_BDUF01000014.1, from coordinate 16,837 downwards.
TCACGCGGGATACGTCAAGGGTGTTCCGGATGGCCGAAGGGTTGGAGTTTGGCATGGTGGCGGTCAACGGTACTTCCCTCAGCGTGCCGCAGGCCCCGTTTGGCGGGATCAAAGAGAGCGGCACCGGACGTGAAGGGGGGCATCACGGGCTGGAAGACTACATGGAATACAAATATGTGGCTTTGACACTGGAATAAGGGGGGATATTCGTGCACACGGATACGGATTTCGGGTTGTCCGGCAGGGAACGGTTGGAACAGGCCATCCGGAGTGGGGAGATCGATACAATCATTATCGCCATTGCCGACATGCAGGGGAGGTTGATGGGGAAGCGTCTGACCGGCGATTACCTGCTCAGGAGCGGTTTGGACAAGGGGACTCATTTTTGCGTCTATCTCTTGGGAACGGATATGGAGATGGCCACTCCTGACGGCTACGCCCTGATGAATTGGGGAACGGGGTATGGGGATTGGCTAGCAAAGCCGGATTGGTCCACACTGCGGTTCATCCCCTGGCTGGAGCGAACTGCCCTGGTGCTGGCCGATGCGGTGGACGAGAGAACAGGGGACCTGATCCCCATAGCGCCCCGCAGCATCCTGAAAAATCAACTGGAGAAAGCGGAGAAACTGGGCTTTCATTTCAAGATGGCTTCTGAACTGGAATTCTATCTGTTCCGCCAAACTTTCGAAGAGGTTCAGAATGGCGGCTATATGGGGATGAAACCGGCCGGTTACTACAATGAGGACTACAACCTGCTGCAAGGCACGCGCAATGAACCAGTTTACCGGTTGATCCGCAACTCCATGATCGAGGCGGGTATCCCCATTGAGTCTTCCAAGGGGGAGGCCTGCTCCGGACAACATGAGATCAACATGATGTACGCAGATGCACTGACTTCTGCCGACCGCCATGTGATATTTAAACACGGGGCCAAGGAAATCTGCATGCAAACCGGGTACGCCATCACTTTCATGGCAAAGCCGCACCATCAATGGACCGGTTCCAGCGGCCATCTGCACATCAGCCTTTGGGACATCTCGCAGGAACGAAACCTTTTTTACGACCCTGATGGGAAACCGTACCACATGTCGGAACTGATGGAGTCTTTTCTGGCCGGTCTGTTGGCCCACACCAGGGAGTTCTGCCTGTTCTTCGCTTCCAACATCAATTCCTACAAGCGGTATGCACCGGAGAGTTGGGCACCCGTATCGGTGGTCTGGAGCCATGACAACCGCACCTCCGGCTACCGGATTGTAGGCGACAAGAACAGTCTGCGAATCGAAAGCCGGATTCCCGGCGCTGACATCAATCCTTACCTGGCCTACGCGGCCATGATTGGGGCGGGGCTGCAGGGAATCAAATACAAGACATCCCTCCCCGCAGAGTTCAAAGGAAATGCGTACACAGCCAAAGGGGTTCCACGGGTTCCCCGCTCGCTGTATGAAGCGATGGAACTGTGGAGAGAGAGCCGGGTCGTCCGCGACGTGTTCGGAGGTCTGGTGACCGACCACTACTACAACATGGCCCGCGTTGAGCAGCATGCATACGACACGGTCGTTACCAACTGGGAACGGGCACGGTATTTTGAGCAGGGGTAGAATGCAAAAAAGGCGGGGGAACTATGAGGTTGCAAGATAAAGTTTGCATCATTACGGGAGCCGGTGGCGGGATGGGCAAAACCGCCGCACAGATGTTTGCCAGAGAAGGCGCAAAGGTGGCCGTGTTTGAGCTGAATCAGGAGGCGGGCCGCAAGACGGCGGAACAAATACGGGAGGAAGGCGGTTCCGTAGAGTTCTTCGCCTGCAATGTGGCAGTTGAGGGAAGTGTCAAGCAGGCGGTTGCCGAAGCTGTCAAACGCTTCGGCCAAGTTGACATTTTATACAACAATGCAGGGATTATGCCGGCAGAAGACCATTCGGTGATCGATACTCCGGTGGATATCTGGGACCTGGTCATGAACGTCAACGTCAAAGGCGTGTTCCTTATGTGCAAGTATGTGATTCCTGAAATGCTGCGCCAACAGAAAGGATCCATCATCAACATCGCGTCTTTTGTGGCCTTCTTGGGTTGCAGTGTACCGCAAGATGCCTATACAGCTTCCAAGGGGGCGGTTGTCTCCCTGACCCGTTCGTTGGCTGTTCAGTTCCGGCCAAAGGGGATTCGCAGCAATGCCATCTGTCCCGGTCCGATCGAGACCCCCTTGTTGATGGATTGGCTGGTCAAGGACGAAGAAGCGAAGCGGATTCGCCTGAACCGACAGCCCAGCGGCCGCTTCGGAAAGCCGGAGGATATTGTAAACTGCGCCATCTACCTGGCCTCTGACGAGTCGGATTGGACCAATGGTGCGATCCTCAATATTGACGGAGGCATCACCTGCAACTACTTCTAATCGTACGGCCGGGGGCCCGTTTAGGCTACAGCGTCGTGCCATGTGACCCGGGACCCCGATAAGTGCGGAACACGACACAAGGGAGGTGAAAGCATGACGGTACTGGGGTTCCTGCTTGTCGCGGCAACGGTGGCAGTGGCTCTGGCCATTGGCTGGAAAGCCAATGAACGGGTGCGGTCTTTTGATGAGTCCAAGCATGAGAACTTCCTGCATTCTCGTGGAAAGGACTGAAGTTCATTTTGATTGAAGGGAGGAACTGGGGATGGATAAGCAGAGACAACTGTTGGAAGACAAAAAGCTGCTTCACCAATTTGGCTATGCGCAGGAATTGCTTCGGGACATGGGCGGATTCTCCAACTTTGCCATCTCGTTTTCGATCATCTCAATCTTGACGGGCGCCGTCTCCCTCTATGGCCATGGGCTCACCTACGGCGGGCCGGGAATCATGGGGTGGGGCTGGACGCTGGTTGCCCTGTTTGTGCTGTTGATTGCCGCTTCCATGGCCGAACTGGCTTCCGCAATTCCCACTGCCGGAGCCTTGTACCATTGGGCATCCGTACTCGGGAACAAAAGATGGGGCTGGTATACGGCATGGATCAACCTTATCGGGCAAATCGGGATTGTGGCGGGGATCGACTACTCCTGCGCCCTGTTCGCCGACCCGCTGCTGGCCGCCACATTCGGGTATAAATCCACGGAAACAACGGTCCTGATCGTATTTGGCATCATCCTGTTGCTTCATGGCATCTTTAATCATATTGGGATCCGGATGGTGGCGCGGCTGAATGATTTTTCCGCCTGGTATCATATTGGAGTCGTGGCGATCCTTGTTGTAAGTCTCGCGTTCTTCACAAAGCACAGCCTGCAGCCGGTCGATTACCTGTTCCAGGTAGGGCAAACGTTCTCCGACAAGCCGTATGCGCTGGCATTCCTGATCGGACTGCTACAAGCCCAGTGGACGTTCACGGGGTATGACGCTTCGGCACACACCATCGAAGAGACAGTGAATCCCCGGGTGCGCGCCCCTTGGGGGATTTTCACCTCGGTAGCCTTCTCCTTCGTCTTTGGGTTCATGATGCTGGCTGTTGTCACGTTGGCCATCAAGGACGCTGAAGGGGCAGCGGGTGCCAGCAACGCCTTTATCCATGTCATCAGTGAAGCGCTGGGTGGCACGTTTGGCACAACCGTGCTCTGGTTGGTGACACTGGCGATGTGGTTCTGCGGGCTGTCTTCCGTAACCTCCTTCTCTCGCATGATGTACGCCTTTTCCCGTGACAAGGGTATGCCCTGGAGCCGCCACTGGGCGGAGATTAGCCATAAGTACCGCACACCGGCCAAGGCCATTTGGCTGGTAATTGTTCTGTCCTTCGCATTGGCCCTGGTGGATTACATTGTGAAATCGATCAAACCTGACACCAGTTATACAACACTTGCTTTCCTTACAGCCGTCAGCGTGGTCGGTTTATACGCAGCGTACGGGATCCCCATTTATCTGAAGTTGCGCGCCGAGGCCAAGGGCATCTTTTTGCCAAAGCATCTGGGTCCCTGGAACCTGGGGGGTTGGAGCAAACCCATCAATCGGATCAGCTTGATCTGGATTGCATTCATCTCGGTGGTCATGGTGATCCCGCCCAATCAAAACGCCTTGTACGCATTGGTCGGCATGTTTGTGCTGCTTCTGGTGATGGACTTTGCCTATTACAAGAACAACTTTGAAGGTCCGGAGGCGCACTTGAAAGTCAGCGAGGCTGAGCTTGAGCGGATTGAAAAGGAACTGGAATCCTGATTCCAAGCCCCGGGCGTTTCCCCCGGGGCCAAAATTTTGCCGGATGGGCTTGTCCGATGTCAAGCTTCTTGGGTTGAGGATGCGTGCCGGGGATTTTGCTCCACAATCTGGGCTGCTTTGGTCATCTCGATAATTACATCCGATTTCAATTGTTCGTTCAGATACTGACTTTTGATGTGCACTTCCCCGATATCGCTGGATACATACTTGGGCGGTATGTGGTTCAAAGTCAGGGCCAGAATGTCCGTCTTGCAGAGCTCACAATCGCATTTGAGCGGATACCGCTCTTTAAACTCGTCAAATACATGCTCAATGATATGCTCCATGGCGTTCACCAAAGTCATGGTCCTACACTCCCTGTTATTAACTTTACCATCATCATACAGGATGGAACCTCAATTTACACTAGTAATATAGTTCTTTTTTGGGGGGACTGCCAAAGTCACAGAGAGCCTATGGCATGGGCCGGGAATCCGCTTTGCGTTTGTTGAAAAAAGGTGCCAGTTGCACATACGCTACCGACAGCAAAGTAGCGAGCAGTCCGATTCCCTGCAGAACACTGAGTTCTCGGTCAAGAATCCAGACATCCAGAACGGCCACCTGGATCAGCACCAGGTTGTTTAGTATGCTGCTCTCGTAAGCATGGAGCACCTTCTGGCTCCAGGTCCAGATATAGAAAGCCAGGGCCCCGTTAACGATCCCCAACCAGACCAGAATCCCGGCCAACTTCCAGGAAAAAGGGGGCAGCCCTTCCACAGCAGGGCCAACTGCCAACATGCCAATCGCTCCGATCAGCATCGGTCTGATGACAAGCTGTTGGAGTTTGGAACCAAACCGGCTTAGAAAGTACCGGGTAGCCGAAAGGTTCACCGCATAACCGACAGAAGAAAGTACAATGAGGCCAATTCCAATCCGACTTTCCCAGTTCAGGTTCCAGGGATAGAAATACGCCAGGATTCCGATCAGGGCACAGAAAACGTCCACAAGACTGCTTATGCTGCGAATCTCCTTGAGCCAGACGGCGTCCACCACCAGTACAAAAAAGATATTTCCAATGCAAAGCAGCAAACTGGTTTGAGTGGGAGTGACAAAATACTGCCCCGCATACTGCAGGCCTTGGGCCATGATATAACCGGCAATTCCCAACAGGAGGTAATGGGGGAAGCGGAGCTTGGGGACGGATGTCCGCCCTGTGCCTGGAGCCCCGTCCCGATTCTGACGCTGAGCCCGGGCCGTGACGCTGGCAACCGCCCACAGGGCCAGCACCGCGATCAAGTACCGCAAGCCGGACAACGTAAAAGGCCGGATTTCTTCGGCAAACGCCAGCTTGTTCAGAATATAAGAGGTCGCCCATAGAAACGTGACAAAAACCCCTGCACCAATCGCAACCAACCGGTTCGACATCAGACTCGACCTCCCAGCCACTGCCGAATTCCTGTTGCAAGTTTGGCAAGCGCCTGCCGTCTGTGGTCGACCGGTTCCACTTTCTCACGACCCAGTTGTGCAATCGTCAATCCACCCGATAATTGAAAAATCCGGTCATACCCGTCCGACAGTTCCCCTACAGCATACAAGGCAATCTGACCGTCCAACCGTCCTTCATATACCGCCTCCCGTCCATCGGGAAAGAGCACGGCTGCCGCGCTGCAGAACGCTGCGGTGCGTTTCCCGGGCGGAACATCCTGCAACTTCTTCAGCAGCAGTGCGCTGCGGTCATTGTCTGTCCCCGGCGCCCAACGGGCAGTACGTACTCCCGGGAACCCGTTCAGTGCATCCACACATAAACCCGAATCTTCCGCCACCACGATAGCGTCCGGACGGTGTCCCACCGCACGTGCCTTAAGCAGGGCATTCTCTGCAAAGGTGCTTCCCGTTTCCTCCACATCCTCCACTTCGCCTGGCAGGAGGATCCTCGTAGACAGCGGCAGATCCGCCATACCTTGCTGCAGCCACTTTTTCTTCGATTCGTTCCAGGTCGCCAAGATCAGTTCCATGAAATCCTCCTCCTTGTTTCCTGCCACTTGCTTTTTATAAATAAGGGACCTTAAGAATCTTATCTTCCTTCTCTATTGGTCATTTTTTGAGATAAGTGATTCTCAGGTATTTATCTTAGGGGTTTTGACCATGGACTCACCGATCAGGTCTAAGTAAGTACCTCAAACACCCCTATTTTGAGAAAAGCTGCCTCCAAGGACAAATAAGAGACTCAAAATCCCTTACTTCGAGAGCTTACGAAAAAAATAAAAATGCCCGGTGTGGGATGGTTCGGTGTGCATGAGCAAACACACCAAGCCGTCCCCCTCGGGCATTTTATTCCAGTAGGTGCCTCCCGCCATCCGGCAGGATCCTGTAGCGCTCGGTCGCAGACCCCCGATCCACGGGGCGGAACCCTAGCTACCGATTCAAGCTTAGTCATAGCAAATTCGTATGAAGTTAGTCTCAGTGTCGCACATCCACAGGGAAAAGACAAGGGAACTGTGAGAGGGAAATGTGAGAAAGCCCCCGCGTAAAAAACGGGGGCTTGCCATTGAAAGGAGGCGGCGATTAGCAGCCAGTCTTTAGTTGTTGCCGGTGATTTTCCGGTTGGTTTCTTTTAGTACCTGCTCTGCCTGCTCAAATTCGGCTCTCAGTTCAGTCGGGATGTCATTTGCCTGAATGGGCCCCTTGTTCCCTGTCAGGCCCGTTTTGGCGCGGATAGTCTCGAGGGTCATCTCCGCTTCAATATAGGCATTGAATTCCTCGGAACTCAGAACTTCCTTACTGGATTTGTGATGGTTCAGGCGGTCGAAATAGGGAGTGATCTCTGCCAACAACTGCTTGAGTTCCGACGCCTTGGCTGCGGACAGCTGCTCGTAATTGATATTGCCGTTGGCATCACCGTATTCCCGTCCGGCAAAACGGCGCCTACTCGTCATAAGGTTCCCCGATATCCCAACCGGGCAGAAATCTTGAGTCCAATCTTGCGAACTTGCTGGGCCAGCTGCTCAATGCGCTGGGGCTGCATGCGGATGGTAGGGGCCGAAACCGATATCGAAGCCGCGACCGACCCCGTATGGTCAAAAATAGGGGCTGCGACACACGTGATTCCCAGTTCGTTTTCCTCGTCATCCAGTGCATATCCCCGCTCCCTGATCTGTTGCAGATCCTGAAGCAAATCTTCAAGTGTTGACAGAGTCTTTGGGGTGTGGGGTTCCAGGCCGTATTGGCGAATGATTTCCCGTACTTGCGCTTCCGGCAGGTAGGCAAGAATCGCTTTGCCCACACCTGTGCAGTGGACGGGCGCCCGGTTTCCGACCCGGCTGTGCATACGGATTGTCTCAGTTCCTTCCACTTTCTCTATATAAACGACTTGTCCCTTATTCAATACCACCAGGTGAACCACCTCGTTGGTGAGATCGGTCAGTTCCTGCAGGTAGGGCATGGCTTCCCGGCGAATGTCCAGATTATTCAAGAGCCGCGAGGAAACTTCCAACAGCTTGTACCCCAGTTTGTACCGCTCCGTCTCCGGATCCTGTTCGATGTATCCCAGATGGGTTAACGTGGCAAGTACCCGGTGAATTGTACTCTTGTACATGTTCAGTTCTTTCGCCAGCTCGGTCACACCGATTCCATTTTTGGCGAGGCTCACCCGTTCCAGGATCTGCAAAGCCCGTTCCACCGATTTTACGCCTTCTTCCATGAATGAACCCCTCCTGCCGCAGAGCATACCAAATCTGTCACCCGCTTGCAATGCAAGAAAATTCTCTATTTACGATTCCGGAAGCAAATGATATGATGGTTGTAGATTTTGGGAACTGTGTTCTGTAATACGGAACACAAGGAAACGAAGGAGGAAGAAGCCTATGAGCAACTACCCGGCAGGCGTAGAGATCAAAGGAAAAGTGACCCCGGAATTCGAGAGAATTCTGACCCCGGAAGCGGTTGAGTTTGTGGCAACCCTTGAGCGCAAATTTGGCAAGACCCGGGAAGAACTTTTGCAAAAAAGGGTGGAACGGCAAAAGGAAATTGACGCTGGCAAACTGCCCGACTTCCTGCCCGAAACCAAACACATTCGGGAAGGCGATTGGACAGTGGCCCCGATTCCGAAGGATCTGCAGGACCGTCGTGTGGAAATCACCGGTCCGTCCAGCGACCGCAAGATGGTCATTAACGCTCTGAACTCCGGAGCGAAAGTGTTTATGGTGGACTTTGAAGATGCCAACTCCCCGACCTGGGAGAACCAGATTCAAGGGCAAATTAACCTCTATGACGCCATTCGCCGTCAAATTGATTATGTAAGCCCGGAAGGCAAATCCTACAAACTGAACGATGAAGTGGCAGTCCTGATTGCTCGCCCCCGCGGCTGGCATATGGTCGAGAAGCATGTTCTCGTGGACGGCAAGCCGATGTCCGGCAGCATGTTTGACTTTGGCTTGTATTTCTTCCACAACGCGAAACAACTGCTTGCAAACGGCTCCGGTCCGTACTTCTATCTGCCGAAGATGGAAAGCCACCTGGAGGCGCGACTCTGGAACGATATTTTCGTCTTCGCACAGCAACAGCTTGGCATTCCGCAAGGATCCATCAAGGCAACTGTTCTGGTGGAGACAATTCTTGCCACTTTCGAACTGGACGAAATCCTTTACGAGCTCCGTGAGCACATGGCGGGAATGAATTGTGGACGTTGGGACTACATCTTCAGCTACATCAAGAAGCTCCGCAACCAGCCGAATGTGATTCTGCCCGACCGCGGCCAGGTCACCATGACCGTCCCCTTCATGCGGGCTTACTCGTTGCTCACCATCAAGACCTGCCATAAGCGGAATGCGTTTGCAATCGGTGGTATGGCGGCTCAGATTCCGGTCAAGAACGACCCGGCGGCAAACGAAGAAGCGTTTGCGAAAGTCCGCGCCGACAAAGAGCGGGAAGCCAACGACGGCCATGACGGTACCTGGGTGGCACATCCGGGACTCGTTCCGGTTGCTCTGGAAGTATTCAACCGCATCATGCCTCAGCCAAACCAGGTCGACAAGAAGCGCGATGATGTGAACGTAACCGCGGCGGATCTGCTGGAAGTTCCGCAAGGTACCATCACCGAAGCGGGTCTCCGCAACAACATAAGTGTTGGGGTGCAGTACACCGAAGCCTGGCTGCGGGGTTCCGGTGCGGTGCCGATCTTCAACCTGATGGAAGACGTGGCAACCGCCGAAATCTCCCGTACGCAGGTATGGCAGTGGATCCACCACCCGAAAGGAATCCTCGACGATGGCCGCAAGGTGACGGTGGAGCTGTTTGAACAACTGCTGCAGGAAGAATTGCAGAAGATCAGGAACACCATCGGAGAGGAACGCTACAATGCTGGCAAGTTCGAGCAGGCTACCCAACTGTTCCGGCAAATGTCGACCAGCAAAGAGTATGCCGAATTCCTGACCCTGCCGGCTTATGAGTTCCTGAGCTGATACAAATGAATTCCGATTGTTTCCGGATTTAAACAAACAATGCGGGGCTGTCTTCAAACAGAGAGATCTGCTTGAAGACAGCCCCGCGCGCTTGCTTCATTCCGGCTTGAGAAACTTGTGAATAGCCTGGTTCACTCCCTCTGGCTTCTCGGCAATCACTGCGTGTCCGGCTCTTGGAACCGAAACAAATTGGGCGTTTGGGAGAACACTTGCCAGTTCTTTTCCGAATTCGTCAGGGATCAGCCTGTCATGATCGCCATGCAGAACCAATACCGGTGTGTTGCATTTCGTCAGGTGCGGACGGTAGTCAAATTCCCGGATGGCGCTGTTGACCAATGCGAACTGTTCCAGCGGCATGGGGGGTTCCAGTCGGATAAACGCCCGAATTCGATCGTCTGTCACGTCGGGGCCGAACAGATAGTTCTTGGCAAACTGAAACCTTGCTTCAGCAGGGTCGATAGATTGCGGCTCGTTTGAGATCGCCTTAGAAGTGGCAGTTCCTTGCCCGTGTGACTTGGTGGCAATCACACCGCTTTGTTGATCGTTTCCGGATGCCGGATCAACAGATTTTGCGCAATATATCCTCCCATCGAAATGCCCACCAGATTCACCGGCTTGTCAAACAAGGAACAAAGTTCATAAAGATCTTTCGCATGATCCTCCATCGTCAGTTCTTCGGGAACCGTGGATTGGCCATGGCCTCTGCAGTCGTAAGCCAGCGTATCGAATAAAGAACGGAAATACCTGAACTGAGGATCCCAAGCTTTTAAGTTGCTTGCGAGACCGTGAATAAAAACAAGGGGTTCGCCTGTACCTTCCCGTATGTAATGCAAGACCGTTCCGTCTGAAGTGGCAAAAATCATTCTTTTCGATCCTCCCAACAGGCTTCCAAAATTTATCCAATTTGACATAATTATAGTAGTCCGTAGGACTTCACATCAAGAATCCTGTTTGCATACCCGAAATGCACCAGGCAAATACTGGCACACAGAAACCACGGGAAGCTTCAACACATATTGACAACGGGGGAATGGGCAATGTCGGATTTTGTTCGCAGTCAGCAGGTAAAGGAAGCGGCGCTTAACGCGCTCAAGCAAAGAGGCATCACGCTGGAAGATATTGCGGAACTGACTTTCTTTCTGCAGGAAAGCTACATTCCAAACCTGACGATGGACAGGTGCGTGGAAAGCGTGGAACAGGTACTGGAAAAAAGGGATGTGCAGAACGCCTTGCTCACGGGCATTGAACTGGACAGGCTGGCCGAGAAAGGGGAGATGTCCTCCCCGCTTCAGGAAATTATCAAAGCGGACGAAGGCCTGTACGGCGTCGATGAGATCCTGGCCCTCTCGATTCTCAACCTGTACGGCAGCATCGGATATACCAATTACGGGTACATTGACAAACTCAAGTACGGCATCCTGGCCAAATTGAACGACAAGTCCTCGGGTCAAGTCCATACGTTTCTGGATGACCTGATCGGGGCAGTGGCGGCAGCGGCTGCCGCAAGGCTGGCCCACCGCACCCGGGCGGAAATGGAACAGGCGATGGAGTAAGCGGATAGCCAAGCTCCCCGAATGAGGAAATCTGAATTGAACAAACTAAGGTTGGAAATTCAGACTAGTGAAGGGAGTCGGAAATATGCAGCAACAGGGACAGCCCCCGCAAGCAGGCCAAAAGGGGCAAATCGGTCAACAGGGAAGAATGCAAACTCCGCCGGAGGTGATCACGACCAAAGACCTCCTCTATTTGAGAGACGCCCTGTCATGGGAACTGGGCGCCATGAAGAAATGCGCCCATTTTGCCCAGGAATGCCTGGACTCGGACATCCGGCAGGCCATTGAACAGGCCGGTCAGATGCACCAGCGCCATTACAACATGCTCCTGCAGCATCTGCAGACCAATAATGCTCAAATGATGGCGCAGGTACCGTCGCCCCAACAACTCAAGCAGCAAATGCAGCAATAAAGGAGGCTTTTCGCGACATGAAGCAGAACCAACAAGGTGGTCAGCAGCAGGGCGGCCAACAGGCCAAAATGATCAAGAACCCGAAATTGCCCAACGAACCGCAGGTGAAAGGGCCGGAAATGAATGACCGTGATCGGATCAATGACGTGCTGGCTACAGAAAAGTATCTGACCGACAGCATCAACGTGGCAACCCGGGAAGCCAGCCACAACTCCCTGCATCAGACCTACATGCAGATCCTGCAAGAAACTCACCAGTGCCAGCGCCAGATTTTCAACAAGATGTTTGAGAAAGGACACTATTCGCTGGAGGCGGAAGAGCAGCAAAAGCTTGACAAAGCCTACCAGCAGTTCAGCAACTACTCTACCCAGTTTCCTTATCAAATCCACTAAGCACGCTGTGATGCGAAAGCCGCCTTCCACAAGGCGGCTTATTCACTTCCTGGGTCTATCGATACTTGTCGAAATTTGTAAGTTTTTGAGATAATGAAAACATCTATTATTGAATCCGCAGGGGGTCAATTGTGCAAACGTGGATTGCCTACCATCATGAAGGATTTGTTCTGGAAGACTATCTTGCCCAAAACGGGATAACTCCTCATCCGTCCCTCTTGATCCAGGTGTTTGCCGGAGGCTTGGATCTGGAATCCATCATCGGTTTGCGCGATCACCTGCGTGATCTGCTGCCGTCAGCCGCAATTCTGGGCGCCACGTCTGACGGTGAAATCGCAGATGGCCGGATCACCACCAACCAGACGGTGCTGGTGTTCACCCGGTTTGACAAGACAGACATAGTTTCCGCTGCGGTTTCCCGCGAGTTGCAAGGCGACAGTTTCCAATCGGGCCAGGCCATTGCCCGGCAGTTATGCGGCGATTCGACAAAAGTCCTGCTCTTGTTTGCCGACGGACGGCATACCAATGGGGAGGAACTGTTGAAAGGCGTCCAGTCGGTGAATCCACAAGTGATTGTGGCGGGAGGGCTGGCGAGTGATCACTCCCCGAATACACCCAACGTCGTTTTTACGGAGAAGGAAATCGTTCGGAATGGAGTTGCGGGAGTGGCTCTCAACAGCGAGCAGCTCATCGCCAACACCAGCTGCCATTTTGACTGGATCCCCATCGGACGCAAAATGACCATCACCAAATCGGAGAAAAATCGGGTCTACGAGATCGACCACCTCCCAGCCATCGAGGTGTACAGGAAATATTTAGGAACCAAATTTGCACAAAACATAATGAATGCTGTCGGGCTGTTTCCGCTGGTTGTTAACCGCGGCGGCAGTCTGGCGGCACGCGCCATCCTCTTGTCCCATGAGGACGGGTCACTGACCTATGCCGGCAACTTGAACGAGGGAGATCAGGTGCAGTTTGCTTTCGGCAATCCGGAACTGGTCCTGGAGACCTCCATGCAGACGGTCCAGTCTCTGCAAGGTACACCGGTGGAAACGGTGTTTATCTATTCGTGCCGTGCCCGGAGGGCTTTTCTGGCAGAGTTTGCCGGAGCGGAGATTGCACCGTTTCAGAAGATGGCTCCGACGGCCGGATTTTTTACCTTTTGGGAATTCTATCATTTCGATCAGGGAAATGAGATAATGAATCAAACCATGACGGTGCTCATGTTGTCGGAAAACCCTGATGCGGGCAAGGGTGAACGGATTCCGGAGCCGGAGACCCGGGAGAGGGATATGGTCCAGTACTTGACAGCGGTGTCCAATCTGATCAATGTGACCACCGAAGAACTGCAGAAGACAAACGAAATGCTGCGGGAGAACGAAGAACGGTACCGCAGCCAAGCGTATTACGATGCACTGACAGGGCTTCCCAACCGAACCCAGTTCATGAAGACCTTTTCCGAGACCCTCCTCGAAGCCAAACAGGAGGGCGGCAAGGTGGCCTTAATGTTTGTGGATCTCGACCGGTTCAAAAACATTAACGACACCCTGGGGCATTCGGTTGGAGACCAGTTGCTGTGCGACGTGGCAGAACGGCTCAAACAGTGTCTCGGGGAGAAAGATATTGTCTCCCGTTTGGCAGGGGACGAATTCACCGTGATACTGCCGGAGATCTCCAGCATCCAGGAAATAGAGGCTGTCGCCCGGCGCATCATCGAAGCCATTTCGGAGCCCTTCAACGTAAAGGGATATGAACTGTATATCACAACCAGTATCGGAATCAGCATTTTCCCAGTAGACGGAGACACGATTGAAACCCTGCTCAAATACGCCGATATCGCCATGTACAAAGCCAAGGAACAGGGAAAGAACAATTACCAGATTTTTACCCCCGAATTGAAGGTGATGGCTTTTCACCGCCTGATCCTGGAAAACGCCATGCGCAAAGCGTTGGAAAAGAATGAGTTCAAACTGGTGTACCAGCCGGTGGTGGAGGCACATTCCCGGGAGATTATCGGGGTGGAGGCGTTGATTCGCTGGAACAATCCGAAGATGGGAAGCATCTCGCCTGCCGAATTCATCCCGCTGGCGGAAGAGACGGGATTGATAGTGCCCATTGGGGAGTGGGTGCTGCGGACCGCCGCCAAGCAGAACAAAGTCTGGCAGGATGCAGGGTATCCCCCGATCCGGATGTCGGTCAACCTGTCGGCCCGCCAATTCCTGCAGCATAACATTGTGGAAACAGTGGAACGGATCCTTGCGGAGACAGGGTTGGAAGCCAAATGGCTGGAGCTTGAGATGACGGAAAGCATCATGCAGAACTCGGTTAACACGGTGAAATCCCTGAAGAAGCTGCAGGCAATGGGGATTAAGATCGCCATCGATGATTTCGGAACCGGGTATTCTTCCCTGAGTTACCTGAAACAACTGCCGATTGACGCGTTAAAAATTGACAAGTCCTTTGTTCGGGACATCACCATTGACCAGGAGGATGCAGCCATTGCCGAAGCGATTATCGCCATGGCCCACAGTCTCAATCTGAAAGTCACTGCGGAAGGCGTGGAAACGGAAGGCCAGGCGGACTATCTTGGCAACGTCCGCTGTGACCGGTTGCAAGGGTATTTGTTTAGCAAGCCCTTGTCCGCCGCCGAGATTGAGCAGATTCTGCGGACTGGAAAGGTTTGTTTGTAGCGTAATGCAATTGAAAAGCCCCCATTCCAGGGGGCTTCGTTGTGGTTACAGACCAGGTTCGTCGAATTCGAGTTTTTCTAGATCCTTTGGGAGAGACCTTCCTCATCAACAGCAATCAGGGACAATCCCACATCATCGCCAGCAATCAGGGACAATCCCACATCATCGCCAGCAATCAGGGACAATCCCACATCATCGCCAACTATTTCTGATAACCCATTACTGGAAAAAAGCGCCAGTCCACATGCCAATGCAGTAATCAACAAGACATTAAACAATTTTTTCATTATATGTATCACCTCCATTCCCATTGTAAGGTATACGCTTCGTTATTTCCAATGTTTCTATAGCTTTTTCATAAAGTCCAAGACTTTTATAACAATGTGTTAGAAAATGTAACGACTCAATGAGTCTTACGTATAGTTTAGCTGTAAGGAAAGACTTTATAGACTTATCTAAGTATGATATGGCAGCATCTATCTCTTTTTTATGATAATAAACATCTGCCAGTGTTCGGTAGATATATCCTAATTCCCTGTCATTTTCCTGAGAACAATCCAAAGCCAAATATGCCAATTCTTTCGCTTGTTCGGTGTTTCCGCGTTTAATTTCTAACCGTGCTAATTCAGAATAAATAGTATTTGGTTCATAACCAAAGTTATAGGTTGCAAAGTCGTTTAAGCATTCATTGAAAAGTTTTTCGGCCTCATCATAACAATCCATCTCAGAAAGAAGAATTGCATAGTTGTACTTGCAAAGCAGTGTGTTTTTTTCCACAGGAACAGTCTTGAATAATTGCATTGCAATTCCCAAGTGTTCTTTCGCCTGATCAAAATGTTTGAGATACTTATAGCTTACCCCAATATTCATGTGAGCAGTGGCACATTGGGAAAGGTGTTTGGGATGGTAATAGTTATAGGCCTCTTGATACAGCGTAATTGACTTTTCAAATTCACCGAAACGAAAAGCCATTATTCCCAGCAGATTCTTTACCTTCCCTTTATAAAAAGGGGTTGTATCAGACTCAATCGGAATTCGTTTCTCGGCCCTTTGGGCTGTCAACAATGCGGAAAACAAGTCTCCTTTAAGGTAGTGGGACTCGGCGATTTCGTAGAGATACGGAATTGTGGAGGAGGGGTCTTTCATTTGGTCCAGGGCAGTGGAAAGGGATGAGATGGCTTGGTCATGGCAGCCTGCCCTTTTTTGACAAACCCCAAGCAAATACAGATATTCACTTGTATCAAGAACATTGAGAGGACGTTCGTCCACTTTCTCCAACAAATACAGGGCTGCGTGATATTCGCCATGCTCATACAGGTCCTGAGCGAATTTAAAGAGTTCTTTGATACTGAAGAAATCCAGGTCTACTTCTCTCAGAAATTGGTCAATCGGATAATCCAGCTTTTGCACAATTCGAATCAAGAGATTGGTAGAGGGGATGATCCGGTTCGTCTCAATTTGCGAAATCATGCTTTGGGTGGCCAAGCCCAAGGCAAGCTCTTTCTGCTTCATTTGCTTCGCTTCCCGCAGGGCCTGCAATCTGGAACCCAACGTAACCATATGAATCACCAACGTTACCCTGAATATCAATTGGGTCTTACAGACTAGCAGCTTTATTTTACCATATTTGTTCCCGGAATCCTGATCTGAAAAAGTGAAAGAGCAACCATCAATTAAATTGGTTAAATTCATTAGTCAAAAACTAATTTGCCCCCTGGCCCCAATCACATTCCAAACATGTCTTTGGTTTAGTATAATTCTTCATAGGAGATCAATAATTGTCATAATTTGACGAAAATGTGCACAAGTCTACAAGAGGGTAGATTCACGCCGCCACGTGAATTTGGCCTCCGAAAAGGAAAGGAGGTAAGAAATGGGTTACTACAAAGCAGGGAATTCCAAAGATACTCTTTATCTTCGAAGTTTGTTCGAGGAAAAGGAATACGGGGATGTATGCAGACAAATAGAGGATTGAATTCAACCCGCCAGTTGTTTCAATCTATGGATAGCTATGCCTATTTATCCACATACATCATTTCTATTTTAACTTGCATGCAACATGGAATCAATAACAGACAGGCTTTTGTAGTTGTTCTGTGATATTGTCACCCTGTAACTCGTCTGTGAAAATGTCACCATGGGACAGGAGACGATTACACTGACAACAACAGAATTAA
>NZ_BDUF01000013.1 GCF_002335525.1 Effusibacillus lacus | reverse complement strand
TCCTCCCTCAATAAATTAATGTTTTCTTCGTTTTTCTCGCTCTATCACACTATTTCACTTTTGACGCACGAAGCACCCATGGATAATATTTGACGAAGAGTGAAAATATGGGTATTGATCTGTTGGCGGGAATAGAGGTGGTGGTCACCCCGTTTAAAAACCTATGGTCGCAAATGGATCTCCACATGTACCCTTGCGGTTAACCCTCCCATATCTCCCTGGGTCTATGCCCTTACATTCCTTCGTTCTACCTCTCAAGGGGTGGAGGCCAGGCAAGCTCCTTTACGGGGTCGTTGCCCTAATGGAATAAATTGCTCCCAGCCTATCCGTGCTTCGTTTGTCAAAGATCAACATGTGAATAAGCGTAGAAAAACGTTAGGTTGCTAAAGCTGTGAATAAATTAAGCTGTTGCTTGCAATTGAGCTTCCCGATAGGGGCCGAGCACCTTGCGGGCGTCGTATTCCTTTTGCTTGCTTCCAAGCTCAAATAAGACGCGAATCAGCTTGTTGCAGATGGCGATCATCGATTGCTTCTTCTTCAGCGGGTTATCCCTACGCGTGGTGAAGTAGAGATGCAGCGCACGGAACTCCGGGTTCTTAGCGACCATGGTAAGTGCCGCCCGAAACAGCAACGCTCGGAGACGACAGCGCCCACGTTTGCTGATCGTCGTCTGTCCTTTTCGCTCCCCAGAACTGTTTTCTCGTAGGCTAAGTCCCGCATGACGTACGATTTGCTGGCTGTGGTCATAATCGGACAAGTTCCCCACTTCAGCCAGAAACCCAGCCACGGTGATAAGTCCAATGCATGGGATGCTCATCATGTGTGATGCGCCGGGAATCTGTTTTACCAGTTCCTCCACAAGCTCCATCAGTTGTTCAATCTGCCTGCACAGCATGGCGTACTGCTCCAGATACATGGCTAGCTCATGCTTGGCTGCTGTAACGCCTTCCGTGAGGCCGATGGACTTCTGGGCTTTCCGGTACAGCAATTGTGCTCTTTTGGAGCCTACAGCTCGCTTCACGTCGTTCTTCTTCCACGTGGCCACGATCGATGTTTCACCGATGTTCACCACATCTTGTGGCAATGGAAAGTGCTGAAGGGTGATGAGCGAAGCCTTCCCTTCCCAGTCTTTAAAGACTTGCGTATATTCGGGAAAGAAGCGATCCAACCAATTATGGATTCTTCCTTTCACGCGGTTCAAATCCCCGCACAGACGGTCCCGCTGATTCATCAGCACGCGTAGGTCGGCGTAGACGCCTTCCGGAAGCTGCGGTTCCGTGTAGCGGCCGTCAATGACGAGTTTGCCGACGACTTTCGCATCTTTAATGTCGTTCTTAGTAGGAGAGTTGTCGTCGAGCTCTTTGCTTTTTTTCACATGATGTGGATTGACTAAGACCACCTGGACGCCACGTCCCTTCAGGAAGTGGAACATGGGAAACCAATAGTGACCGGTCGGCTCTACGCCTAGAATGACGTCACTCATGCCGTGCTCCTGCTTTAGGGACTCCGCCCACGCCAGAAGGTTCAGCAAACCTTGTTCATCGTTCTGGAACAAACACCGTTTGCCAAGTTCAATGCCTCGGTAATTAAAGGCTCGGGCAACGTGGTTGTGTTTGGCGATATCGGTTCCGATCACCAATGTGGTATCAGAAATTCGCTCAATACGTTGATTTTGTTTGCTAGATTGGTTAAGCTTCATAATGAGCGTCCTCCTCTTAATTAGGGCAGTGATTGTGTTCGCATTCGAGACCCAGCATACAGGAGGCGCTTTTCTTTTTGCAAACTGCGTTTTAATTCATTACAGGAATAGCTCCTTT
>NZ_BDUF01000012.1 GCF_002335525.1 Effusibacillus lacus | reverse complement strand
CGATAGTGAACCAGTACCGTGAGGGAAAGGTGAAAAGCACCCCGGGAGGGGAGTGAAAGAGAACCTGAAACCGTGCGCCTACAATCAGTCGGAGGACGTTTACGTCTGACGGCGTGCCTTTTGTAGAATGAACCGGCGAGTTACGATCACAGGCGAGGTTAAGGCGGAGAGCCGGAGCCGCAGCGAAAGCGCGTCTGAGA
>NZ_BDUF01000011.1 GCF_002335525.1 Effusibacillus lacus | reverse complement strand
GGGATGTATCCGGTTCCGCGGCCGGCAGGTTGTTCGGGCGAACGGTGGCAAAGATCATGCCCTCTCCGATCACATTCCTGGTGAACGCTTTCCCTGCGTAGATCGGACGGGCAAACACCACTTTGCCGCCTTCCACCTGCACATCGATGATATCCGACACCTGTCCCGCTTCAAAACGGGCAGCCAGTTTCGGAGCCAAGTCACGACCGATTGCCGAGTGGGCCATCAAGACCACGTCCGCTCCGCTTTCCCGGATCACAGCTTCCAACGCCTTTGCGTAGGCGTCCGGAACATAGTTGGCCAACACTTCGTTGTCTGCCACGTATACTTTGTCGGCTCCATAGTGCGCGAGAGTGTCTGCGAACCCCGCCACGTTCTTGCCCAGCAGAGCGCCGTAAACCTCCCCGCCTTCCGCAATCTTGCGGGCGGCGTTCAAAGATTCAAATGTTACGTTGCGAAGTTTGTCATTCCGTATATCTGCAAGCACAAGGACTTTGCGTGCCATTCCATTTCCTCCTCATAACCCTGTATTTTGGTTGATCAGCTCGTTGTTTGGTTGATCACCCCTGGAGCTTAACGGATTTTCAGGCTCTTATTTCACTTTTTTGGACACCCATTTTTCGAATAGCGGATCGTGATGTCGTTATGGAAGCTGCCTGTCAGGAGGAAGTAGCCTGAACGTCCAAATAACTACTTCAGAATCCGTTATCCAAAAATAGGACCCTCCCAATTGAAAATAAAGGCTCCTAAATCCGTTATTCCGTCCAGAAGAGGCTCCCGTTCAGAAGAGCTGTTCCTTCAGAAGAACCTCCGGTTGAGGCTTTCCGAATCTTTTGGTAAGCCCTGCGTTTTGGTAGTCCTGCGTTAGATGACCTTGTCTTCGTTGCGAAGGAGCGAGACCAGTTCTTTGACCCGAGCCGGTGTATCCCCTTCCAGGATGCGGCCGCCGGTCTTTTCCTTCGGCAGGTAGGTTTCGACCACTTCGTTTTTCGCACTCGCCGAAACGTTCAGGTCGCCTGCTCCCACCACATGCAACGGAATCTTGTTGGCTTTCCGGATCCCCAGCAGGGAAGGATACCGAGGCTCGTTGAGCCCCTGTTGAGCGGTGACCAGCACCGGCAGGGTTGCCTCCACAATTTCCAGATCCCCTTCCGCATCCCGGTGAGCGGTGACCCTGGTTCCGTCAATCTCAAGCTTGGTGATGGTGGAGATGTGCGGAATTCCGAGCAGTTCGGCCACACGCACCGCTACCTGTCCGGAACCGTCGTCCACCGACATGTTGCCGCCCAGGATAATGTCATATTCCTGGCCTTTGATATATTCGGCCAGTACTTTTGCCGCTTTGTACTCATCGCCAAACAGCGCTTCATCGTTAATGTGCACCCCGTGGTCCGCGCCCATGGCCAACGCTTTGCGGAGAGCTTCTTCGGCCCGTGCAGGACCCAGGGTGACAACGGTTACTTCACCGCCGAACTTGTCCCGCAGCACGAGGGCTTCTTCAATTGCATACTCATCGTAGGGGTTGATAATGAACTGCACACCGTCCTCTTTCACCTTGCCGCCATCAAGCACGATTTTTTCTTCGGTGTCGAAAGTTTGCTTCATCAGAACCAGTATTTTCATTGCCGGAAATCCCCTCTCATGAAATCTGAGTCAATCTATGTGTCGAATCTACTTTTTCATTCCATGAACAAGCAAATCCACAACCTGATCCGTCAACCCGGTCAAACTGTACTTGGCTCCGGTAAGGACCCAAGCGGTAATGGTTTCGTCAATCGTTCCGAATACCATTCTGCGGGCGATCCGAGGATCAATTGTTTTGCGAAACAGCCCTTTCTCCATTCCGTCATAAACGATGTGCTCTATCAAACTGTAATAAGGTTTGATAATTTCGCCGATTTCCCGGCGCAATGCTTCATCCGCCTGTCGGAGATGAATCTGAATCACCAGCGCCAAATTCTTGTTCCGGCCAAAAGTCTCAAACAACGTGGAAACCAGACAACGAAGTTTTCGGATCGGATCGGTTTCCGACTCGAATTGTTCCTTGATTTGATGCGAGATATGTCCAATGGTTTCACGCAGAATGGACATCAATACGTCTTCCTTGTTCTTAAAATACAGATAGACAGTCCCGTCCGCCACTCCCGCTTCCCGGGCTATTCGGGAGATTGGTGCATTGTGATAGCCTGCCTGGCCAATCACGTTGATCGCGGCAGCCAGAATCGCATCGTATTTTTCCGGGTTCTTCTTCTGTGCGATCATTCATCACCCCCATACAGTTAAAAAATGAATGACCATTCAGTTTTATTTCATTGTACGACTAGCCATCTCCCCTGTCAACCAGTCGTTTGGAGCAAATCTATGACAGTTTCATTTTAGATAACGTGCAAAGCGGTTCCGGTCGGCACCGACAGGCAGCCCCCTAACGTGGACAGCACAAGGATCCGCTCCCTCTTAATTACATACATCAGAAAAAAAGAATGGGTACACCGGTTCAAAAAAAGAGGACAGGGTTTCACCGAAACGCTGTCTGCCTCAGAGCCCCTATATCCAAAAAGATACAGGTCGGTATATAATCGATTGTATTGACTGCCTTTTTGACTCATCGAAAGGAAGATGGAGATGCCAAACTTGCCCTTGCAAGGGCTGTCGCGCATGCTGGTTTGGGGTTCAACAATACCCGTCGTTATTTGGATTTTATTCGTTGGAAGTTTCCTAAATTCGATCGGCCTCTCTTTTCTTTGGCCTTTGAACGCTTTGTACATCCATACGGTGCTTGGGAAGAGCGTGACCACGGCGGGCATCGTTCTAATGCTGATGAACGCGGCGGGCATGGTCGGGAATCTGGTCGGAGGGGCGTTATACGACAGGTGGGGCGGCAAACCCTTGATTCTGGCGGCTTTGCTGGGGTCCGCCGCAGCGGTAACAACCCTTGGGTTTACGAAATCCTTTGCCTTTTATGTTGCCTTTATCATACTGCTTGGATTTATGCAAAATATGGCCTGGCCCTCCTTCCATGCCCTGATTGGAAAGTTGTGGCCAGCAGGCGGGCGCCGTGCCTTCAATATGTTCTATGTGGTCAACAATCTTGGGGTTGCAATAGGAACCGCCCTCGGCGGTTTTCTGGCGGAAATCTCATTTCTGCTTGTGTTTGTTTTGAACGGATTGACATATCTTTTGTATGCCACCATTTTTTTGTATGCGATGAGGCGCCAAACCATAAGATATACCACGGATGACAACGGCAATCCTTTTCTGGAAAAAGGGGCCGATTCCACATCCGAAGGGCGCCCCGCAGATCCCATTCACGTACCCGTCGCATTCCTCGCTCTGGGAATCCTGATTGCCTGGACCGCGTATTCGCAGTGGGCGGGTCCGCTTGCCGTGTACACCCAACAAGCCGGGTATTCGCTGTCGGCTTACAGTTTTCTATGGACACTTAACGGGATTCTGATTGTAGCCGGGCAGCCGTTGCTGACTCCACTACTGAATCGATACATGTCAAAACTGTCGGTTCAGTTGATCACGGGTTCCGTCCTGTACGTGGTCTCTTTTGCCCTGATCGCTCAATACCCCAACTATACCGGCTTTCTGATCGGGATGACCATTATGACCATCGGTGAGATGATCCTTCTTCCGGGTGTCCCTGCCGCCATCAATCAATTGGCTCCGAAAGAGCGTACAGGGTTCTACCAGGGAATTGCGGCCGGTGCAGGCTCGGCCGGCAGAATGCTGGGACCCGTTCTGGGTGGCATGGTCTACGACCACTCGGGAGCCATCGTATTGTTTGCCTGCGGGGTGGCAGCTTGTCTGGTGGCGACTGTCAGCTTTCTGGGATTTCACATCTCAACCAACAGACGGTTTTTAAACTAAGTTCATTTTGACTTTGACCGTTTTTCGGTTAGTATATGGTACAGGACACAGGGGGGATTGCACTGTGAATGACAGAACCAATTTGTATCAGATTCTGGAAGCCAATGACCGATTCATCAGTGAACAAGCCTACAAATCCTACCAGACCGACAAGTTCCCTGACAAGCGAATCGTGATTCTTACCTGCATGGATACGCGCCTGGTGGAATTGTTGGAGCGGGCAATGGGTATATCGCAGGGACAGGCAAAGATTATCCGGGTGGCGGGAGCGCAGGTTCACCATCCCTTCGGATCGGTGATGCACTCCATTCTGATTGCCGTTCACATGCTGGAAGCGGATGAAGTGATTGTGGTGGGACATCACGATTGTGGAATGCAAAGCGTCGGGAAAGAAATCTTCGTTGACAGGATGATGCAGCGGGGGATCTCCGAACACACCATCCGCACCATGGAGCATGCAGGCATTGAACTGGACAGGTGGCTGCGCAAGTTCGACAATATCTATGACAGTGTTCGCAGCACCGTTTCCATCGTCAAGAACCATCCTTTCCTCGAGGAAGCTGGCATTCCGGTGCACGGACTGGTAATAGATCCACAAACAGGCAAATTGGAGCTTGTAGTGGACGGTTATGTGGATTGAGTTGACTGGCAGTCCCGCTTGCTCATTCTCTTTTACAAAACTTTAGTTTTACAAGGTTTTCTTTTTAGAAAAGATATATTGTATAATGACTATTGTAAGGGGAGTAGCAACCGGTTGATCCGGTCGACATATCGTCATTACGGCAGTTGGCTGCTCGGTATGTCGGACCCGCATTCCATGGGTATGCAAGACCTTCATGCATCTGGTTGCGTGAAGGTCTTTTTTACTATCAATTATTTCAAGGAGGATTCTGCCAAATGCTGTTTTTTCACCCGATGGATTTTCTGATCCTGATTGCTTTCGGGCTCTCGTTGTGGGCGCAATTCAGAGTCAGGGGCACATTTAACAAATGGGAGCAGGTACCCGCTTCGTCCGGCTTGACCGGAGCCCAAGCGGCCCGTGTCTTGCTTGACCGCCAGGGATTGTATGACGTGCCTGTTGAACCGGTGCACGGGCGTTTGACAGACCACTACGATCCGCTTTCCCGTGTCGTGCGTTTGTCCGAACCTGTATACTACGGCAGCTCCATTTCGTCCTTGTCGGTGGCCTGCCACGAAGTCGGTCACGCCATTCAGCACAAAGTTCATTACCCGATGCTGGTGCTTCGCCACCGCATGTTCCCTGTCGTCAGCTTCGCCTCCGGAGTGGCGCCGTTGCTGCTCATTGCAGGCTTCCTGATGCAGTGGGCCAACCTGATTGGGCTTGGCATCATCTTCTTCTCCGCTGCCGTCGCTTTCCAGGTGGTGACCCTGCCGGTGGAATTCAACGCCAGCTCCCGTGCCAAGGCACTGATGATCTCGGAAGGGTTCATCCGCAACGAAGAAGAACGCGGGGTAAGCAAAGTGCTTGGGGCTGCTGCCCTGACCTATGTTGCGGCCGCTTTGATCTCGCTGCTGGAGTTGATCAAGTATATATTGATCTTTGCCGGACAGTCGCAGAGTGATGATGAATAACTGGAAGAAACGGGGGGCTGTCGCATGACAGCCCCCTTATTCGCGAAAGAAACCATCCTGCTTCCACCCGGCAAATAAAATGACCGGGTTCTACATAGACTCGCATAGGTATGCTGTTTCCGCTATGCTGTCTCTGCGTTGGCAAATACGGATATATCCAACTGCCCGATCAGATTTGGGATATTTAGCATCAGGATGAGACGTCCATCCAGATTGGCTACATGGTTGACTTCCTGTGCACCCTGCTGCATTTCAACGGTTTGAATCAACTCGTCCTTGATATCGATCACATCCGTGGCTGCATCCACGATTACTCCCAACCGCTTTCCGTTTGATTCCGTTACGACAATCCTCTTTTGATCTTCGTTGCCATCTTCCGACTGTTCGAATCCCAGCCATATTTTTAAATCCACGACCGGAATGACCGATCCCCGAAGCTGCATGATGCCCGCCATGTATGCTTCCGTATGGGGAAGCGGCCGGATGTTCTGAATCCTTTCAATGGACAACACCTGATTTACGTCCAGTGCGTATTCTTCTTCACGAACCCTGCAAATGATCGCCTTTATAGATGCCATATACCATTCACCCCTTAAAAAATTCTTATATTTTAAACTTCGCCAGGACCATTTGCATTTCCTCTGCCAAGCGCACATAAAACGACCCTTCTGAAAAAAGGGTCGTTGCAGATGAGAAAGATTCGTTTTATGTACCCCGCCTATGCCGTCGGAATCGGATTGTTTTCTGAACCCGCTCTCGCAGGTGGGTGACTCGTCACTGCTTGCTGCCGTCCCATGCGTCCCGAAGGAGGTGGGCATGACATCCGCAGCGAGTTCTGTCTCCCCGAAAACACTTATCGGTTCAAAACAAGTGACCGTCCTGACGAACATCGCAGGAATCATTCGCTCTTTGTGATACTTATTATACCCGAAAACCGGGCAAACTCAAACGTCAAATCCTTACAAGGAACGGATTTACTGGACAATCCAGCGGGAGAAAAGCTTCAGGATCGGCCTTCTGGGCTGTACCTCCATGATCCGACGGTTGACAACCGACCAGTCCAGATTGGCAAAAAAAGCGTCAATATACCCCTCGCGGTTGGTTCCGTAATCAATGAAATAAGAGTGTTCGTACACATCCATCGGCAGGATCACCGTAGCTTGCAATACGTTTCCGTCATGCTGAGAATCGGTAATAAAATTGAACAGATGCCGGTAATCCTGGTCGTAAGCAAGAATGGCCCAGCCTCTGGCCGCCTTGCCCGCCGCCCTGAACCGGTCCATCCAGGCTTCATAGGAGCCAAAGTCCCGCTTGATCATTTCAAGGATGCGGCTGCCAGGCTTGCCCCCTTTTCCGCCCAATTGTTCAAAGTACAGTTCGTGAAGCTTGACCGCATTGAGAGCAAATGTTTCCCCCCGCTTCAGTGCCCGGTATTCACTGTAGGTGGGGTTGGCCGCAGCCAGATCCACCCTGGCCAATTTGCCGCGCACTTCATTAACCTTCCTGACATATCCTTCGTAAAGCTTGTAATGTTCCTTGATAGTGGTGGCCGAGATCCCCGCCAACTGCAGAGTGCGCTCCGGAAGCGGTTTTAACTCGATTTGCGACAGACTTCCTTTATAACGTTCCACTTTTCTACTCCTCCCATTCGATGACTGTCGGACAGTGAATTGACGGTTCCCGCAAAAAGTCAATCTAGCCTATTCAAGGCCGGATCGAATAGTACCTACTCTTTGCAATCGACAAAAAAGCGCCATTGTGTGAAGATGATAAATGAATTGTATGTGGGAGGGATTCAATTGAGACTACAAGGGAAATCAAGGACAAACCTATCTCCACCCCCGGAATCCCGGATGATATGGAAAATGCAGGTGCAACGTGGATTGATGAGCCGGTTGTGATGCCCTGGCCGAGTGATAAGCAAAAAACAGCCCCTCTGGCATGGTTTCCAGCCATGCTCGGGGGGCTGTTTCTTTATTTCGCTTCAATTCGGATGGTTGCCTGCTGTGTGATTCCATTGGATTGAACACTTATTGAAACAGTCCCGCTCTTCAATGCGGTCAGTTTACCGGTCTCCGGATCAAGCACTGCGTTGTATCGACCGCTCTTTCGGGCTTGTTCAAGGGAGTCGCCAGTGCCGATGAACACATTCTTACTTCCGCTCCACGCCACAGTTGCGGGGTAGGCAAGCGGGAACTTATGGCCGCCGAACTGATGGCCAATTGCTGTTACAGTTGCGGTCTCGCCTGCCTTGAGAGAAGCCGGTGCCTCAATGGTAACTTGTTCAAGCAGCGGACGGACTTCCGTTCGAATCCAATCGGCCCCTCCATCAATTCCAAACAGATTCCATGCATAGAAACCACCTTTGTCGGCCGGACCATAGGGAATTTTGCCGGACGGACCGAGAACCAGATAGGGAACGCCGTTCACCCGATCCACATTTACAGTGTGGGCATGGCCGCTTACATATACCGCCCCTTTTCCACCGGAGCTCTGTCTGAATTCCGTCAGCCAGGTTTCCACCAATTGTGCCTCTTTGCCGTCGCTTAGCTGGCTGTTCTTTGTTGGCAGCGGGTCACGCGTCGGATGGTGTCCAATGACCACCACGTTCTTGATGCTTGGATCCTTGGCCGCATCGTTCAACCGTGACCGGAGATCGATCAGTTGCAGGAAGTCCGACTTGCCGAAGCTGCCCGCCGAGGAGTCCAGCAGGATAAAGCGCGTTCCCTTATGGTCAAAGGAATACCGGTTCGTTTTAAACTTCGCAAGGAAATAGTCCAGGTTGCCCGTACCCATGACTTCATGGTTGCCCGGAATGTAGTAAACCGGGAACCGGCTGCCGATCTCTTCATTCAAAAGCTGTTCGGCAAGAGCAAAATTCTCGGGATTTGACGCATCGACCAAATCTCCCGAAATCACGAGAAAATCGGGTTTCGCCTCCACAATTTGGCGAAGCGACGTACGAATCTGCTCTGTCTGTTTGTTGTCTGCTGAATTGGCCGTCAGATGGCTGTCACTCAGCACTGCAAACTTCCAGCGTCCCGCTTCCAGTTGCCCGTTTTGCACAATCAACGGGTCTTTGTTTGCAGGTTGTTGATCCGTTATCCGGATGGCTGGTGCGACTTTCACAGTCAGGTCGTCATATACCAGCTCTCCTTGATACTGTTTGTCTTTGTTTGTTTCAATGGCTCCGATTGTCACAATCTGCACCGGATACTGAACGCCTTGAGGAACTGCCGCTTCCGCAAACTGCCACCCTGTCCAGGTCACATGGGGCCCGTACACATAATGGTATTTGCCGGATGCGTCCAGCAGGGTGAAGGAAAGCCATTCCCCTTTGCCGCTGCCCTTGACCCAAACCCCAACCTGCAGCGGTTGACCCGGAGCTTCCATTGTGGCGTTGGGATGAATATTGGCCGTACGAGTAGCAGTTGATTGGGTGAAGTCAAAGGAGACTTTCACCCCTTGACCGTTCTGACCCGCATCTGATGAAACGGAAACGGTCGAACGGGCACCCGAGGTTCCCCAAGCGGATTCATCTTCGAAGTCCGCAACCACAACCGGCTTATAGCCGATGGTAACAGGCAGCAATGCCTGCTTATCTTTGACCTTCACCGCAACAACCGCAGCCCCATCGCCAACTAACGGTGTCACAACGAACTGCCCATTATCGGAAGCTGCAATTTGCAGGATGGTTCTGTCATATTCAAGGGTTACATCCTGTGGCTCTATCGGAGCAGAATACCCTTCCGCGTCAGATCCCGTCACAAAGAATGTGTGCGATCCGCCGGTCGGAATGGAAAGACGCTCGGCAGAGGTCTTCACCCGGAACAGATCCCCGATCACCTGAAGGTTGACGGTTCCCTTGGCATCTTGGGCTTGAGCCTGAACTGTCACAGTTCCCGGCTTCTTCCCATAAAAAACTCCATCTGCCATAAGACTTGCATTGTCTGTCGGAGTTGCCTGCCAGGTCAGGGCCCCGGTCACCACATGCGCATATGTTTCATCGTGTCCTGCAGCCTTGAGTTTGCGGGACAATCCCGGGAACACCCTGTGAGCGTCCGGATGATCCATCACAGGCTGAAGGGTTATCCCCGTCAGCTTTCCGCTTCCCGGAGCGGCAAAAATCCCGACTCCGTTAGCCACGGGGCGCTGGGAACCCTCCGAGGGGCTGTTAACGACCTCGACCTGATTTTTCCCAGGAAGTCTTGCCACCATAGTCGTGGATCCGCCTCCGTCCAGATTCAGGGCATTGGCCGCTCCCAGACCTTGCAACAGTTCGGCCAATTCACGCAATGTCATTCCCCGGCTGTTCTGTTGGCGGCCGTCAACCGTTGCCAGATACATGGTTTTGCCGTCCGCCGAGAATCCGATGGCAGTACGGGGATCGGAGCTCGTATCGTCCAGTTCCTGAACGGCTCCGTCTTTCAAAAGATAAAGATTGCCGCCGACGGCAAATTGAAACTGCTCCGGAAGATTGGCTTTGGGCTTGTATTGCACCGATACCGGATCTCCCGCCTTCAAACCGTCAAAAGCGTAAGTCGCAGAATCACGGGCAAGGATCACATAGGAACCTTGGGGAATCTCGCCACTCCCGGCTTGATCGCTGATGGAAACCACCTTGCCGTCTTTGACCAAGACTTCTCGAACCGCCCAGGCATCTCCCACCGAACCTTTACGGGAGGCGGATCCCCAGGCGGAAGTAAATACACCGATTCCGTCATAGGTGATCCAGCTTTGATTCAACGCGATCAGTGGATGGGAACCGCTTGGCAAAGTCACGGTTCCTTCCAGCATCATGTCAGCCAGCCGGCCAAGACCGTCTTTCCCAACTCCTGCGACCTTTGTCCAATCCGGGACCGGTCCTTTCAGCAGTTCCCCATTTTTTACCTGGGAGCCCAAAGGCGCCCTCGTTCCCGTTATATCAAAAAAATCCCCGTTCACACCGGCGATGGCACCGCTCTTATTGGCGGTCTCAGACAACGGCTCCGCAGCAGACACCACTCCCGGGAACAGCAAGTCTGTTGATATCTTCTTGCTGCCAAGATCGACTTTCAACACTTGTCCCCGAACCCATCCCCGCCTGTCGAGCCGGTCAAAGGTCGCAAGCTCAACCCCCGGACCGATGTTCGTGGTTTTCAGGTTTGCAAGGATTGTGTCCTTCAACTCCAAGTGAGTGCCGGCAATACCGGTTTCGGCAGCCAACACCACCGGAACCGACATTCCATTCCAACCGACCGACATCATAGTTGCTAGAAAAGCAGAAACCAATACCCGTTTCTTCGGCAAATTTCTCCCTCCAGTGCTGCATACAGGCTCCACTACCCTATTATTTTAGACGAAATCTAGCAGGAAATGGTTTCATCCGCTGATTATGAATATTTTTAATTTGGATTACGCAAGATTTTCTATAGAGATTTGGGGATTGGAGGAGTTGATTTGAAACGCTTTAACCCGGACCTTGTTTTCTTCGAGCCTGATGCTTTGAATTACCCGCTTGGCAAATCACTTCATCAACATTTTCAAAAAACAGGAACTCCAATCAAATTCACGACCTCACACAATCGTGTAACTGGAATCCCTGGAGAAACGGAAGCGCAAAAGTACCGAAACGCCAAGAATACTCTCGTCGTAGGAGTCCGGAAGACCTTGGAGTTCGATACTTCCAAACCTTCGGCTGAATATGCGATTCCCTTAACCACTGGATGTGCAGGACACTGTCATTATTGTTACCTGCAGACCACAATGGGATCTAAGCCATACATACGTGTGTATGTAAACTTGGACGAAATTTTGGCACAAGCAAAGAACTATATTGAACAGAGAAAACCGGAGATCACTCGATTTGAGGCCGCCTGTACCGGTGATCCTGTATCACTCGAACATTTAACTGGGGCACTGGAATACTATATCAACTTTTTTGGAAAGGAAGAATTGGGCCGGCTTCGGTTCGTAACCAAATTTGCAAATATCGAGAGTTTATTGGAAGCCAAGCACAACCAACATACAAGAATCCGTTTCTCCATTAACAGCGATTATGTAATAAAACATTTTGAACCTTCCACCTCGACGTTTGAGGAACGCATTGAAGCTGCGGGTAAAATTGCCGAAGCCAACTATCCGCTTGGATTTATCGTTGCTCCTATCATTCAATACGAAGGGTGGAAAGAAGGATACAAACACTTGTTGGAAAAACTCGCCAAACGGCTTGAGAACGTGTATGTGGAAGATCTTACCTTCGAATTAATTCAACATCGTTTTACCAAAGTTGCAAAAAATGTCATTCTCAAAAGGTACCCCAAAACCAAATTGGATTTGGACGAAGAGAACCGACAACTAAAGTGGGGACGATACGGTCGATTTAAATACGTATATCCGAAAGAGATCGCCGACGAAATGGTTGAACTGTTCGAAACCTATATCCCAGAGTATTTTCCTCAAGCGGAAATTTCCTACTTTGTTTAGGGTCATAAAAAAGGACCCCGACAGTTGAATGCCGGGGGCGGGAAAATGGGACTACACCGCATAAGAACGCAAATGCGATTGTTCAGGTATGCGGCTGACTATTTCCTTGCCGATGATTATGGAAGCTGTGGCAGCCGGAGAAGGGGCGTTGCATACATGGATGCAGTTTTTGCCTTCTAAAATATGAAAGTCATCCACCAATCCGCCATCCGGTTTTAATGCTTGGGCCCGTACTCCGGCAGGTGCCGGCTCCAGGTCATTTTCCGTGATTTCAGGGATCAGTTTTTGCAAACTGCGGACGAACGCCGCTTTGCTGAATGAACGAAGCATTTCTTCGACGCCTTCCCGCCAGTATTTCGATGCCAGTTTCCAGAATCCCGGATAGCACATGACTTCAGTAAAGTCCCTGAGATCAAAATCGGTTTTTGTATAACCTTCCCGTTTAAAACTCAACACTGCATTGGGTCCGGCTTCTACATGCCCGCCGATCATTCTGGTGAAGTGCACCCCGAGAAAAGGAAAATTCGGATTGGGAACCGGATAGATCAGATTTTTTGCCAAATACCGCTTTTCCGGCTTTAGATTGTAGTACTCTCCCCGGAAAGGAATAATTTTCATGTCGGTTTGGATACCGCCAAGTTTCGCTATTCGATCGCTGTGCAGCCCCGCACAGTTGATCAAATAACGTGTTTTTATACTGTCTTTGTCACTGAAGATCCGCAATCCGTCACTGACTTCCTGAATCCTCACAACACGTGTGCTCAAGTACAAAGCAACACCTTGTTTTTGCAGCAGGGAGGCGATTGTTTCACAAACCCGTTTGTAATTTACGATTCCCGCCATGGGAACCCAAATCGCTTCCAAACCGTTTACATGCGGTTCTATCTCCTTCAATTCCGCCTGACCGATCTTCTTGATCGCCAATCCATTGGCGAGTCCACGCTGAAGCAGATTTTCCAACAGGGGCAGTTCATCCGGTTTCGTGGCCACGATCACTTTGCCGCAAATCTCGTGTTCGATTGAGTGTTGTTCACAAAATTCGACCATGGCTTGGGAGCCTTCGCGGGCGAATTTTGCCTTGTAACTCCCCGGTTTATAATAAATTCCTGAGTGAATGACGCCGCTGTTGCGGCCGGTTTGGTGTTGCGCCCAACCATCCTCTTTTTCAAGCACGGCAACCTTTGAATTGGGATAGCGCCGCTGCAAAGCCAAGGCCGTCGATAAGCCGACGATTCCCCCGCCGACAATCACAAAATCATACATTTTTCCACCTCCTCCGCTTCATTTATTGAGCAAGTACAGTTTAGAAGGGCTACTTACATTTTAATCGAAACGAATTTTGTTTCCAAAAAGTCGTGCAGCCCGTCTGGACCGCCTTCACGTCCAATTCCGCTTTCCTTCCATCCCCCAAACGGCCCTTGAACCGTGGTGGGAACCGGATCATTACAGCCGACCATACCATATTCCAATCTCTCATAAACCCGAATGGCCCGACTTAAATCCCGAGTGTAAAAATAGGCTGCCAGTCCATAGTTTGTGTCATTGGCCTTACGAATGACTTCTTCTTCTGTGTCAAACGAGTAAATGGGAGCGACTGGCCCAAATGTTTCTTCCGTAGAAATCAACATTTCATCAGTCACTTGCGAGAGAATTGTCGGGTGATAGAAGGTGCCCGCTTTAAAATTGCATTTTTTTCCGCCGGTAACCAGGGCAGCCCCTTTTGCCAGAGCATCGTCCACATGTTCCTGGATCTTGACAAGTCCTTTCTCATCGATCACAGGTCCAATATCGGTGCTTTCTTCCAATCCGTTTCCGATTACCATTTTTTCAACCTTTTCCTTAAACAAAGAAGTAAACTCCTCTAATATGCTTGATTGGACATAGATCCGGTTGGCGCAAATGCACGTTTGTCCCGCGTTTCGGAATTTGCTTGCGATCGCACCCTCTACCGCAGCTTCCAAATCTGCATCTTCAAACACGATAAACGGCGCATGCCCTCCAAGCTCCATCGACACCCGTTTCACTTGATCCGCAGCATCTTTCATCAGAAGTTTCCCCACCTCAGTCGAGCCGGTAAAGGTGATCTTCCGAATTTTGGGATTTTTCAACAGTTCTTGGCCGATTTTACTTGAACTTCCCATTACCAGATTGGCCACACCTTTCGGTAGACCTGCTTCCTCGGCAATCTGGAACAGTTTTGCCGCACAACCGGGTGTTTGCGTTGCAGGCTTGAGCACTACACTACATCCTGCTGCCAGGGCAGGGGTCAATTTTCGCGTTACCATGGCCAAGGGAAAATTCCAAGGAGTAATGGCTCCGACTGGTCCTACAGGTTGGCGGATTGTCAGCAACCGTTTATTGTGAAAAGAAGAAGGAATCGTTTCCCCGTATGCTCTTTTTGCTTCCTCAGCATTCCACTGCACATAATCGGCGGCGCTTTGAACCTCGCCTCTTGCTTCCCGAATCGGCTTCCCCATTTCGATTGTGATGGTTCGGGCCAATTCTTCTTTTCTCTCCATCATCAATTGATAGATTTTCATTAAGATGTTGGATCGCTCTTTGGCAGGGGTTTCCGACCAGGATGGAAATGCTGCATGGGCAACCTCTACCGCCAGCGCGGCATCACGATCATTTCCAAAAGCAGCTTTGGAAACCACCTCTTGCGTGGCCGGATTGGTGACTTCATAAGAGTTGCCGGAAACGGAAGAGACCCATTCACCATTAATGTATAACTGATAGTATTTCATTTCGCTCACCTCATTGGTTAAGTAACAGGCAGCTATGCCATTACCCAGCCGCCATCGATATTAAGTACTGCTCCGGTAATGTAGGACGCTTTTTCACTTGCCAAAAACTCAACCGCTTGTGCTATATCCTCCGGTTTTCCAAACTTTCCGGAAGCTATTTGCGATAAGATTTGTTGATTTGCTCCCATACCGGCTTCAGCCATCATCTCCGTTTCAATTCGCCCCGGAGCGAGGGCATTAACGGTAATTCCATAAGGTGCAAGTTCACCTGCAGCAGCTTTGGTCAATCCGATCAGTCCGGCTTTTGTAGCAGCGTAATGACCGCCGGATACAGAAATGTAACTCTTTGCGGCAATCGAGGAAATGTTGACGATTCTTCCAAACTGCTGTTGAATCATAAACGGCGCAGCCGACCGTATCAGGTGAAAAGCCCCGTTTAAATTGACTTCCATCACCTGCTGCCACTCCCGGGCATCCATTTCATGCAGAGGGATCTTCTTCCCTTCCTTTTTTGGGGAAATTCCCGCGTTGTTTACAACGATGTCAATTGTTCCAAACCGGTCAACTACGTCCGCAACCATCTGTGACACAGCACCGTAGTCCGAAACATCAGATACGTAAGTGGAAGTCCATTCTCCGATTTCCCGTGACGTCTGATCAGCCAACTTCTCATCTATATCATTAATTACGACATGGATGCCCTGAGAGGCCAGCCCTCTCGCAATTCCCTTGCCAATCCCTCTTCCTGCCCCCGTAACAATAGCTACCCGTCTGGTCATGCGTGCACCTCGGCACCTCCCTTTATTTCAGATGAAATCCTTTACTCGCCAAAAACTCCCGCATATGCATCCTTCTTTTCGCGGACAAAAAGACAGCCATCTTGTTTGACCAGTTGCTGTCTCTGTTATTGCTGGATCTTGACAGGTAATAGGCGTTCATAATCTCATCGTACTCATCAAGCACCTGTGGATAATGGTCTTCTTTATATTCGTTTTCATGGAGAATCGCCCGAATGGGCAGCCGGGGTTTCACTTCCTGCTTCTCAGCCGGCACTCCCAAACACATTCCAAATAAAGGAAATACCTTATCCGGCAGTCCGACAATTTCACTGATCGGACCGGGATTATTGCGGACACCCCCAATATAACATCCGCCGTAACCCAGCGATTCCGCTGCGGTAAGAGCGTTCTGAGCCATTATTGCAGTATCCACGACACTGACGATGAAGTTTTCCAATGTATCGTACTCAATATCAACATCCTGTTTCTTCCCTGCATATTCCAACCGTTTCATATCGGCACAAAACAGTAAAAATACCGGACATTCGTTAACGTGCTTCTGATTATTGCCGAGAGTTGCTATTTTCTGTCTCTTGTCCGGGTCCGTGATTAAAATAATCGAGTAGGCCTGAACGAAATTGGAGGAAGCCGCCCCCTGTGCCGCTTTGATTATTTCGATCAGATGATTTTTTGGAATCGGATCTTTTGTGTATTTGCGGATCGAACAATGATTTTGCATCACTCTGATCGTTTCATTCGCCACTGCATTTCACCCCCTTAAACTTAATACCGGTTTTAACACTTTTTGCTGTAAAGCATCGTTAAACGCTTGCGGCGCCATTGTAACGGGATAGATGGAAACGATGTTTTGCAGTTGGGATTCCAGTTGTTTCAGGATCGAAAAAGAGCTGCCATAATCAACCGGTTGACAACCATAGCTGGTAAGCAGTTCCCATTCATTGCGGACAGCTTTCGTTAAGGGAAGGGGGATATCTTGTTCATATAAGGCCACCATCACAGTTCTCCCGCCTTTTTTCAAACGCTCAAGTCCGTCACGAATTCCTCCGGGTGAGCCGGAACATTCAAATAAAAGATCGACCTTTTCGTTGGAATTCGCAGATTCCCCCACAATAAACGATTTCAGTCCAAAATCGGAAGCATGCCGCAAACGGGCTTCCTTATCTCTTGGCAAGCCGGATATTGTAACTTCAGCCCCGGCCAATCCGCAGACCACTCCAACAAACAAGCCGATAATTCCACACCCCTGCACCCAAACCTTATCCCCGGTTTTCACTCTCCCGATGGATTCTGCCGCGTGAATCGCAATCGACAAGGGTTCCACCAACGCAGCAATCGGGCTGGACAAAGCATCGGGAATTTTTTGCACAAAACGGGAATGACATTTTACAAATTGAGCCATTCCACCGTCGAAATGCAATCCGATCACTCGAAATCTCTCACAGATATGAGTTCGTTCGCTTCGGCAATTGGAACATTCGCCGCAGTATTGAATCGATTCAATCACAACTCTTTGATTGAGCAGATGTTGATCTTCGTCTTCAGCCACTTGCACAACCACACCGGATACTTCATGCCCCAAGATCCGCGGCAATTCAACAAATTCGTAGCCCGGTGCATGGTTATAAGCGTGCAGATCACTTCCGCAGACGCCGCAATAATCCACTTCAATCAACACTTCACCGGACGACAGTTTAGGCAACTGGACCGGTCTGACTGCCACTTCCTGCCGATTTTCCGTTTTTACAACAGCCAGCATGGATCTCACCTACATTCCCAAGTAAGCCCGTTTCAGATAAGGGTCTGCCAGCAGGTCCGATGCATTGCCCGATAATGCAACCCGCCCATTTTCCAAAACATAACCTTTATCCGAGATGGCTAACGAATGATTCACGTTTTGTTCCACCAACAAAACCGTAATGCCGGATTGTCTGATTTCCTTAATCACATCAAACAGTTTTTTCACAATGATCGGAGCGAGTCCCAACGATAATTCATCAATCATCAACACTTTCGGGCTCCCCATCAATCCCCGGGCAATCGCACACATCTGCTGTTGACCGCCGCTCATCGAACCAGCCTGTTGTTTTCTTCTTTCTTGCAGAACAGGGAACAGTTCATACACCATCTCCAAATTCTTTTTAAAATCTTTTCTGGCCCTATGCGAATAGGCGCCCAGTTCCAAATTTTCCTCAATTGTCATAAAAGAAAAAAGTTTTCTGCCCTCCGGAACCTGAACAATTCCCAATTCGACAATTTCATGCGGATCTTTTCCGTGAATCTCTTCTCCTTGGTAAAGGATTCTGCCCGAAGTTATTTTCTCAAGTCCCGAGATCGCGTTTATCGTGGTGGATTTCCCGGCAGCATTTGCACCCAGCAGTGCTACCGTTTCTCCTTCCTGAACTTCCAGGCTGATATTCCACAATGCCTGTACTTCCCCGTAGAAAAGATTGATATCTTCCAGCTTAAGCAAATGCAATCTCCTCCCCAAGATAAGCCTCGATCACTTTCGGATTGCTGGTTACTTCCTGTGGACTGCCCTCGGCGATTTTTTCGCCGTGATGAATGACGATTACCTTGTGTGACAATTGCATAATCACTTGCATGATGTGTTCAATCACGATCAAAGTGATTCCCTCAGCCGCCAGGTTACGGATTAAAGGAATAATGTCATTAATCTCGCCGGGATTGAGTCCTGCCAAAACCTCATCAAGCAGGAGCAGGGAGGGCTTGGTTGCCAATGCTTTAGCCACTTCCAGCCTTTTTTTGTCGGCGATTGTCAATCTTTTTGCCACTATGTCCCGTCTGTGGATCAAATCTACTTTCTCCAGTACGTGTTCCGCATACTCTTTTGCTTCCTTTGCTTTGCGAATGCGATTGTAAGCGCCTACCACCACATTTTCCAAAACGCTTATATTGCCGAAAGGCTTTACAACCTGATACGTTCTGCCGATGCCTTTTTGACAGATGACATTCGGTTTTTGATTGGTAATGTCCTCATTATTGAACACAATCGTTCCCGATGTTACGGGAAGGGCGCCGGAGATCAAATTGAACAACGTCGTTTTTCCCGCACCGTTTGGCCCGATGATTCCCACGATTTCTTTTTCTTCAACAGTAAAACTTACGTTGTTTACGGCTGTCAGTCCGCCAAATCGCTTGGTAAGATCCTTAATTTGCAGAATCAACTTGCTCCCCTCCGTTCCTTGGGTTTGCAACGACTTGTCTGGTTCCCTTTTTTTTCGCGGTAGCTTTTTTCAGCCAATTTCGTACCGTGGGCAGGATTCCGTTCGGAATCAAAGACACCACCAGGATCAACACGAATCCGTAAATAAAGAAGTTTAAGCCGTTTAGACCGGAAAAAGCGGATCGCAGAATCTCATTTAACGGGATCATTAAAACTGCTCCGATCAGAGGTCCCAACACGGTACCCATACCGCCGATAATGGAAATCAGGGCGACTTGCACAGAGAAATTGATGTTGAACACCGCTTCCGGATCAATAAACAGAATGTATTGAGCGTAGAATACACCTGTCATTCCGGCCAAACCGGAACTGATTAAAACGGCATACATTTTATACCGGGAAATCGGAATCCCCAATGACTCCGCAGCCTCTTCGTCCTCCCGGATGGCTACCAGGTACGAGCCCATTTTCGAACGGTCTATCCAATAAGTGATAGCGATCACCAACAGCAAAATTACCAAAGCGATGTAAAAATACGGCTCCTTTGACCGGAACATCATGGTTGACCAACCGGGCTGAAACGGTATGTTCAAACCTACCGCTCCGTTGGTCAGTTCCTTCCAAAATGATGCCACCAGACGGATCACCTCGGAAAACGCCAGAGTTGCCAGTGTAAAAAAAGGTCCCTTCAAGCGGAAACAGGGATACCCGATCAGCGCTCCCACCAATAAACACAGCCCAACTGCAACCAGCATGCCAATCCAGGGGGAAATGCCCGATTTCATCAACAATAACGTTGATGTGTAAGCACCGAGACCGAAGAATATTGCATGCCCCAGTGACAATTGACCGGCATACCCGGCCAGGATGTTCCAAGATCCGCTGACTGCGGCATAGAACAGGATCAGGATCACAATGTGCATGTAAAATTTGTTTAAGCCGAACTGCGGAACCATGAACAAAAAAAGAACTCCGAGAATCAACAAAATGTTCCCTTTTGTCAGCAACCTGTTCACTTCAGCCCCACCTCCTCGGAACCCTTGCCCAAACTGAACAATCCGGAAGGACGGAAAAGCAGGACCAAAATAAAGATCACAAAGTAAACCGCTTCTTTAAGTCCCGGAGAAATCCAAACCCCGGCCAACGCTTCCACCAATCCGATTAGAATTCCACCCAGAAAGGCTCCTAACATGCTTCCCATTCCGCCGAGAACCACGACAACAAATGCGGTTAAAACAAACAATGTGCCTACTGTAGGAAAAACGTAATAAATCGGCATCAACAGCGACCCCGCCAATCCAACCAAAGCCGACCCGATACCAAAGGCGATCAAATAAATCTTCTTCACGTGAATTCCCATTAGTGAAGCGGCTCTTCTTTCCATTGCAACAGCACGAATCGCTTTTCCCATCAACGTATTTTGCAAAAAGAGGAACAAAGCAACCGCAATCAGGATCGCAACCGCAAACGCTATCAATCGCGGTACACTGATCGCCACTTCCCCCAGTCGAATGACTGACGTTTGATAAGCGGTGTGAACAGTCCGATAATCCGCATTCCAAATCATAAGTGCAAGGTTCTGCAGCATTATCGAAAGCCCAAGGGTCGCAAATATCTTTACCGTAGCGGAAGTTTCCAAGATCGGTTGAATGATGATTCTTTGCACAAAACAACCAAAAATGAATAACAACAGGACTACGATTGGCGCGGATAAATAAGGATCCAATCCCCACGTGACGAAAAACAGAAAACTTATATACATGGAAATCATCAAAAATTCGCCATGCGCAAAGTTGATAATTCGAACCACCCCGAGAATCAAGTTCAGCCCCATACTGATCAGGGCATAAATGCCGCCGACCAGAATCCCCGAAATGATAATCTGCATGAGTTGAGCCACTGTGATACCCCCTTCACCAAAAATGGGAGGAAATACAGGGAAGAAAAGCCCTGTATTTCCTTATCAGTTATTTTCTTTCACTCCATTTCGGCATTGGAAGTTGCGCCTCCTGAACGGCCGCCCCTTTTGGCCAAACAGTGACCAGCTTGCCGTCTATCCACTGATGAACATACGGTTGCCCCAGTTTGTTTTGCCCTTTTGCCTGATCAAAGTCGACACCCCAACCGGTTGCCGATTTACCGGGTTCCAGCTTGTATTCCAAAGCCGCCTGTTTGATTTTGTCCGGGTCGATGGTACCCACTTTATCAATCACTTCAAGCAGTACGTTGGTCCCCATAAAGTTTGCCAAAGAATGGCCGGAACGAGGTTCTTCATTGTAAGTTTCCTTGTAGAGTTTCAAGAACTCCTCAAGCCCGGGAGTGTAGGACTTGTTAATTTCATACTGCGGAAAGTCTACATCAATAATTCCATTCACATCCTTGCCAAGCGCCTTTTGGAAATCAGACATCGTATGGCCTCCGCCGGTTCCGATAAAGACGGGAACATCCAAACCTAATTCCTTCGCCTGGCGCCAGAACAAAATCGCATCATTCAGATAAGATACCGCAATCAGCACATCCGGTTTTGCCTGTTTTACATTCAACACTACGGAAGACAGATCTACCGACTTCATGTTATAAGGCTGAGTGGTGGCAATCTGCATCTTTTCTTCTTTCGCCATTTTCGTAATAAATTCGGCCACCGTTGTTCCGTAAAGGGAATCTTCATGGACAATGCCGATTCGAACATCCGTCGGACTCTTGCCTAATTTGGGTGCTACCACTTCCTTGATGTACTGAATTTCCACTTTTGCAAATTCGGAGGCCGGCGGGTTGGTGCGGATCACATACTTGTATCCTCTTTCTGTGATCGGGTCTGAAATCGCTCCCATTTCCCAATAAAGCACACCGTTTCTTTCCGCAACTTCACTGGCTGCAAACGAAATAGCACTGGAATAGGACCCGAGAATCAGATGGAGCCCTTTTTGAGTAATCAATCGGTTTGCTTCAGCCTGAGCGGCGTTAGCGTCAGGTGCATCGGTTTTGACTAATTCCACATGCTTACCACCGGCTACTCCGCCATTTTTATTTCTGAGTTTTACAGCAAGTTCCGCACCCCGAAAACTTTCATCCCCGAGCAGAGCCGCCGCCCCGCTTAAAGGATATAAAGCTCCTATCTGCAGAGTCTCCTTTTTTCCTCCTTCGCCCCTGGTGCCGGTGCTTCCCGAACAAGCGGTGGTGACTGCCAACAAGCTGATCATCAGTAAGGCAATCCATTTTCTCATTTGAAAATCCTCCCTTTTTTCTTTTTGAACCCTGATCTGTTTAAGAGATCAGCCATCCGCCGTCAACGTAGATGGTTTGTCCGGTGATATAGTCCGACGCCGGTGATGCCAAGAAGATGGCCACACCCGCCAAATCGTTTGCTTCCCCTGTTCGCCGCATCGGAATTCTTGACAGGATCCAATCCCTTTTTGCGTCATCATTAAAAACAGGTTCCGTCAGCTTCGTCTTGTAATATCCGGGGCCAATCGCATTCACAAGAATCCCCTCTTCGGCAAACTCAACGGCCATTGCTTTTGTGATTTGGGATACTCCACCTTTGCTGGCACAATAGGCGGCTATATCTTTCATTCCTATTTCACTTGTCAAAGAGGCTATGTTAATGATGCGCCCACTCTGTTGCTTTCGCATATACGGCAAAACAATCTGGCTCGTTAGAAATACACTTTTCAAATTGACGTCCATAACGAAATCCCAATCCGATTCGCTGATTTCCAAAAAGGGGCGGCGAATGTTAACTCCTGCTGCGTTTACCAGGATATCGACAGTGCCTTGTTCCTCTACCACTTTGGCTACAAAGGATTTCATCTCTTCTGTATCCCGAATGTCCATATTCTGATAAAAGGTTCTGACGGAAAATTTCGACATTTCCTGACAAACGTTCTCCAATTCTTCCTTTGATCGGCTGACAACCGCCACGTCGGCACCAGCTTCCGCCAATGCTAGAGCGATTCCCCTTCCCAAGCCTCGCCCCCCGCCGGTCACCAGGGCCGTTTTACCCGATAAATCAAACAACCTCATTTTTTCATCCCTCACATCGCTTTTTCATATAAAGCAACCAAATCGTCCATCGAGGTCTTTCTTGGGTTGACCAGGATATTCCCGCTCTTCATTGCATCCTGGGCCATCTCTTGAATTTTGTCGCTCTTTACGTTGAAATCGGACAGACGGTTCGGAATTCCGATATCCCGTGACAGCTGCACAACGGATTCAACCGATTTCCATGCTTTGCCCATTATCGTCAACCCTTGTGTATTCTCACCCATATCCTCGGCAATATCGGCAAACAATTCCGGAACGGCCATAGCGTTAAATTCCATCACGTGGGGAATTAAAATGGAATTGGCGACACCGTGGGGAACCCCAAACATGGCACTTACAGGGTGACTCATCGCATGGCAATTCCCCAAACGGGTATTGTTAAAAGCCAAACCCGCCAATAAACTGCCCATCAGCATTTTATCCCGGGCTTCTAACTGATCCCCGTTGTAGACCGCTTGTCGCAGGTTGCCGCTGATCAATCGAATCGCTTCTCTGGCCAGTGCCTTGGAAATCGGATAAGCCATCCGGGAAGTATAGGATTCAATTGCATGCACCAAAGCATCCAGGCCAGTGGAAGCGGTGATAGGTTTGGGCATCGTTTGCGTCATTAAAGGATCAACCAATGCCCAACGGGGCGCCAATTTGAAGCCACCAATGGTCAACTTGTACTGCCGCTCCATATCGGTAATCACCGTAAAAATGGTAACCTCACTGGCAGTGCCGGCTGTTGTGGGGATTGCAATCAGCGGAAGAATGGGTTGCGAAAATGTATCAATTCCTTCATAGTCGACTACACGGCCGCCATTGGTTGCCAGTAAGCCGACTACTTTGGCTACATCGATTGCGCTTCCGCCTCCCAATCCAACCAGCACATCCGGTTTTAGCTCCTGTGAGAGTGCAAATGCTTTTTCGCAAGTCCGGACGGAAGGATTGGGTTCCACTTCGTCAAAAACGGCATACTCCAAGCCTTCGAGTTGTCCGGTTATCTCTTGTACCAATCCGGCTTTGACAATCCCGGGATCGGTAATCACCAGAACCCTTTTGTACCGGTACTTGTTGAGAGTCGGGCGTAATTGTTTGGTAGAATTGCAGCCATATACAATTTCGGTAGGATTTTTAAAAAAAGAGATCGGAAATTCCATTTCGCTGCCCTCCTATAAATACTTGACAGGCACTTTGTCGTTCTTTTGAATGGCTTCCCGAAAACCAATCACCGGTGTTTCCCACAGTCCGGTATTGATATGAATAATCGATGATTTATCCGATTTTTTGGATTCGGATAACGCTTGTGCCAATTCACCCGCATTCCTGACACTAAATCCGACTAACCCGAACCCTTCACCCACTTTGGCAAAATCGATGGCCGGCAAATCGAAGTATTCTTTTTCATAGTTGAGCTTGTTTAACCACTCCATCCATCCCCAGTTCCGATTGTCCAGAATAAGAATAGTAACCTTCAAACCGTAAGCTTGCAAAGTGGCCAACTCTCCAACTGTGTAACCGAATCCGCCGTCCCCGGCCAGCAGATAAACTTC
The DNA here is from genome assembly GCF_002335525.1 of Effusibacillus lacus. Taxonomy (NCBI): domain Bacteria; kingdom Bacillati; phylum Bacillota; class Bacilli; order Caryophanales; family Alicyclobacillaceae; genus Effusibacillus; species Effusibacillus lacus. Next base: position 99,044 of record NZ_BDUF01000011.1, on the reverse strand, counting down.
ACCGCGTTCCAGTGCGACTGATGCCCCGATTGCCGCCGGAAGCCCAAACCCAAGACCGGCCAATCCTCTTGGTGTCAACAGCTTTCTGCCGGAAACTTTGTGTTTGTAATAGACTGCTCCCCAACCACTGGCAAAGCTTGCGTCACACACCAACACATCCTCCGGATTTGTTACTTGGTTGAGAACGTCCATAACTTGCTGAGGTTTCAGATAGTCTGATTCGGCAGCGATCTCTTGTTGTACAAAATCTTGCCATTGCTTTTTCGCTCTATCGATCCATTGCTGGCGCTGTGGAACTTGCGGTCGTTGATGGTTTTCCTGAGCGAACCGCAGCATTTCACCAATCGTAGCTTTTACATCGCCCACCAGTCCGACATCGGTGAGGAACACCCTGCCGATTTCCGCTTCGTCAATATCGAGGTGAATGACTGTTTGGCGGGTTAAGGGAATTTCCCAATTAAATGTGGAGTTTTGCCCCGATTTGAATCCGACCAGGAAAACTACGTCCGCTTCTTCAACCAATTGCTTTGCTGACAATGTTCCAATTCCGCCCATCATGCCAATCCCCATTGGATGATCGTCAGGTATCACGCCCCTACCGGTAAAGGTTTGCAAAACAGGAATCGTAAGAAATTCAGCTAACGCGGTGATTTCCTCTTCCGCTTGCGATAACATGGCACCGCCGCCAGCCACCAAAACCGGTTTCTCCGCATTAAGTAGAATCGTTAACGTCTTTTCGATCTGATCTTTTGGCGCGGTTACACGATGCCGGGGAAAAGTACCGAGATCAGTTGGTAATACCGGCACATTACCGCTCCATTCTTGTTTAAACACGTCTTCATGAATTGACAGAGCTGTCGGTCCGGGTCTGCCGGAAACCGCCTTCAGAAAAGCGTTTCGAATCATATCAGGCAAAGCTTTCTGGCTGGTTACTCGCCCCGTCCACTTTGTAAACGGTTTCACCATATCCAATTGATAACAGCCCTGTGACGCGTTTCCATGATCCCGCAAGTGTTCCCAATCCAGCGGCAGATCACTGAATAAAGCAAAAATTGGTGTTGAGGAGTTATATGCCTCACCCAGTCCGGAAGTGAATTCGGTGGCACCGGGCCCCACCGTGGCGTCACAGACTCCCACTTTGTTTTTGATTCTTGCGTATGCCACCGCTGCATAGGCAGCATTTTTTTCTGCTCTCATCGTAATGTGCCTGATTTTTCCATTGGAGTTTTGGATCCCGTCATAGAACGGCAGCGTTTGACCACCTGGTACCCCAAACACCGTATCCACCTTCATTTGCAATAACAGATTGACTAACGCATCACCAACATGCATTTTCAGATTCCCCTTTTCTATTCAGAGTAAGTATAGAAGCCTTTTCCCGACTTTCTCCCCAGTTCCCCGGCGGCCACCATATTTTTCAACATCCACAAGTATCACCTCCCCAGAATTTCTTTTGCAATGATGAGTCTTTGAATTTGGTTGGTTCCTTCATAGATTTGTGTGATCTTTGCATCCCGCATCATTCGTTCTACCGGATAATCTCTCATGTATCCGTTTCCGCCGAAAATTTGCACAGCGTCAGTAGTTACTTTCATGGCCGTATCGGAAGCGAACAATTTGGCCATCGAAGCATACTGAATGATCTCACGGGAACCGGTGTCCAACAATTCCGCTGTGTGATAGACAAGTTGCCGAGCCGCTTCGATTTGGGTGGCCATGTCCGCCAGCATAAACTGAATCCCTTGAAACGAGGAGATTTCCCTGTTAAATTGAACCCGTCCTTGCGCATACTTGGCTGCTGCTTCAAAGGCTCCTTGTGCAATCCCCAATGCCTGGGCTGCAACTCCCGGACGTGTGTGGTTGAGGGATTTCATTAAAATTTTGAATCCACCTCCCTCTTCCCCCAACATTTGTGACTTATGAACACGGACATCTTCGAGTATCACTTCTCTTGTAACCGATCCGCGAATTCCCATTTTGTCTTCCTTGCGTCCGAACGAAAGTCCCCATGTGCCGTCATCCACAATAAACAATGTAATACCCTTATTTTTTCTGGTTTTGTCAACGGTTGTAACGAATATGTAGACTCCTGCCTCCCCACCGTTGGTGATGAAAATCTTTCTGCCGTTCAGGATGTAATAATCTCCGTCTCTGGTTGCTCTTGTTGACATGGAAGCGGTATCGGATCCCGCTCCGGACTCCGTAATTCCAAACGCTCCAAGAAAATCCCCTTTTGCCAAAGGGGTTACATATTTCATCTTTTGTGCTTCAGTGCCGGCGATCAAAAGAGGTGCAATCGCCAGGGCTTGGGTGGTTAAAAGAACCGATGTTGCCGCACAACAACGGGCAACTTCTTCAATCGTGATCAAGTGGCTTAAAGCGCTGCTGGCCGAGCCGCCATATATTTCGGGAACACTTACTCCGAACAGTCCGTGTTCGGCAAGCAATCTGATATGAGATTTCGGGATTTCTTCAGTTCTGTCCACTTCCTGAGCCATCGGAAGAAAATGATCTTCCGATAATGTCCGTACAAAGCTTCGAACCATCGCAATCTCTTCTTGCATACCTGACCTCCTCTCTTGTTCACTTATTGTTCAAGCAATAACCATGCCAACAAAAAAAGACCGAAACTTCGGCCTTTTAGAAAAATTCTATATGCAATTTCACATCACTGGATGATGTAAAATCGCAACAGTTATGCAATTTTACATCGCGTCTTTTTGAATTTGATACTTCTGCATCTTTCGCAGCAAAGTGGATTGATCGATTTGTAATGCCTTGGCTGCCTGACGGATACTTGGAAATTGTTCCAAAGCCTTTTTGATAAGCGTTTGCTCAAACTCTTCCACTTGTTCTTTAAGCGGCAAAAATTCCTTTTTGACATGATCAACCGTATGATTTAGAGGACGCTGCACAAGACCGGTTTTAACCTCTTTTTTAATGTCAGTCAAGCTGATTAGCGGTTTATTTACCATGAGTGACACGCGCTCAACAAGATTTTGCAGTTCTCTTACGTTGCCGGGCCAATCATACTGACGAAAACTCTCCAGTGCATCACGGGTGAACATCCGATTGACTCCATATGTGTGTTTGATTTTATTGAGAAAGTGATAGACAAGAGGAATAATATCATCTTTCCTCTCACGAAGCGGGGGCACATAGATGGGAATAATATTGAGACGGTAGTACAAATCCTCTCTGAACTTTCCTTCCGCCACCATATCGTCCAGATTCCGATTGGTGGCGGCGATAATTCTGACATCTACCTTAATCGGTTTAACTCCCCCAATTCGTGTAATTTCATATTCCTGTAATACCCGCAGCAGTTTTACCTGCAGTTGCAAAGGCATTTCGCCAATCTCATCGAGAAAAAGAGTCCCTTTGGATGCCACCTCAAACAGACCGGGTTTGCCTTTGTGGCTGGCGCCCGTAAATGAGCCTGACTCATAACCGAACAGTTCCGACTCAAGCAATTGTTCCGGTATGGCCCCGCAATTGATCCGGACCAAAGGTTTGTCGTTACGGTTGCTGTACTGATGAATCAAGTTGACAATGCCCTCTTTTCCCACACCTGACTCGCCTTGAATCAAAACGGCTGAATTAATTTGCGCCACTCTTAGTGCTCTTTCCACCACTGCTTTCATTTTAGGATCATGAGCGACGATCGCATTTTTGGCATCTTGTTTTTCTTTCAATTCTTCCAGTTCACGATTGACTCTTTGATTTTGTTTCTCCAACTCGATAATTTCTTTCTCCAATTGATTCAGTGTCGTCAAATCCCGAATGTTGCACATCACTTTTTGAATGTTCCCGGCGGTGTCCATAATTGGCACTCCGGACACCAAAACTTTCTTGCCGGTAATTATTTTTTGTACAATCGTCAATGGCTTTTGCTCCTGTAAGACACGCAGGGAAACGGATTGATCAATCATTCCCTCATCAATCAGATCCTGCAGATGCCGTCCTACACAATCTTTTGCTTTCAAACCGGTTATTTTTTCATAGGCCGGGTTTTGAAACAGTATGATTCCATTGGCATCAACGATCACGATTCCGTCAAATGAACTGTTGATAATCTGTGTAAATTCGTCACTTTCCTGGTTTTTGAGATAGCTCATTGTATCCCTCCTTTCCATATTAAATTCTATGAAATGAGTTTGATGTTAATATTTTGCGATTTGTTATAATATTAAGATAATATATGAGAACTTGTAAATGAACGGAGGTTAAAAGAAACTCCCCCTGCCTTCGCTAACGCTTAAAGGCAAGAGGAGTCTCCTTCATCGCCGTTTCCGGGCTTCTTCACCACTTTTTTCACAATGCGCCGTTTCGGGGTTTCATCCGGTTTGTCTGCTTCCACAGGCGCTCCTGACGTATCGACCCCTTTTTCACCGAGCAGTTTCTGAATTCGCTTGATGTCAATCGGGGCGATTCGCCAGGCTTTCTCGGCAAAAGGGAACGTTTCCGCCGTCAACTTCCCCTGCTCCCGCAGTTCTTCCAAGGCCATTCTCACTTGATCAATCGGTACTTTCAGCATCTCCGCCACATCATCCATATTGAATCGTACTGTCATACCCGACCCTCCCTGCTCACGTCCATTCACTGGGGAAGACCGGACACCGATTCGCACATGATCCTCTTCTTTCGAGACTGTAACTGCAACTTCCCCAAGTTTGTAGCTATACTTTATCGCATTGGTCACAAGATTTTCAATCACCCGGGCCAACTTGTCCGGATCAATCAGACTTTTTATTTGTTCAACATAAGAACCGGCCATTCTTCCAATCAAAAATTAAACCTGTGTGCATACAAAACCTGTCGTATAGGAAAAAGCAGCATATCCATATTGTCCGCTCCAAGAAACGATCTCTTGGATTTCCATGGAAGTCTCTCCTTTCTCTACTTCGATTTTCTACAGACTGACACGAACGCCGGCGGCAGATTGAATGGCACCAACTGAATATCCACCGAATCAAACATTTGCTTGAACTCGTTCTTCATTTGCAGTGAATACTGAAATGCCACAAACAATCCACCCGGTCTCAAGGAGCGCATCACTTCCTCAAGAATCCGTTTCCTTTGACCCGTGGAAAAATTGGTAAACGGCAATCCCGACAATATGCAGTCCACAGCCGGAAGCCCCAACTCATGAAGGTACTCGGCGATCCGTTCCGCATCTGACCGGACTGTCAGGTTCGGATAGCGCGCTTGCAACCGCGCCCTCATATCGTCATCTTTCTCAAGAATCAGGGCCTGACAGCCGTGAGGCTTCCGATCGTTCACCCTCCTGGTCAACACCCCTGTGCCGGCCCCCAACTCCACAATAGCGTTCAGGGAATCCCAAGGAATCGGATCCAGCATGGCTCTTGCCAGAAAAGAAGAGCTGGGGACTATACTGCCGATTGACTTGGGTGACTGCATAAACTTCTTGAAGAAATATGCGGCTTCCAGAACCGAGGTCTTGGTTTGATTCATTGTGGTCACCCTTTCCGAACGGATACAGACAGGATAACCAAAAAACTTCTTACCAACACCCTTCGAAAGTTCTTAAGAAATAAGTAAGAAAAAAACGGGGGCTGTCTCAATATTCATAAGACAGCCCGCTTAGGGTACACTTTCGAAATAACGGTGTTTTTCACCGTTATTTTTCAATATGGTTGTCATCCTCATGGCTTCTGACCTGACCAGGAAGCTTCCAAACAACCAATTTTGGGACAACCTCGTTCCTTGTCTCTTCTATTGCAGGATCGAAGCCTGCTGCTCTCCCATTTCCCTGCTTCGCTCCGCTGCCCGGGTGATCACCCGTTCCACCAGTTCTTTGAAATTGGCTTCTTCAAACACACGGATCCCCGCCATGGTAGTACCGTTGGGGGAAGTGACCTGTCTTCTCAGCACATTGGGATCAAGATGCGTTTCCTGCAGCATCTTTCCCGCCCCGAACAGAGTTTGCAGGATCAAAGTCCTTGCCGTATCGGAAGGAAGCCCCAGATTCTCGGCCGCCGACTGCATGGCTTCCACCATATAGTAAAAATAGGCCGGCCCGCTGCCCGACAACCCGGTGACCACATCCATCAGTTTTTCCTCTACGACAGAAACAGTGCCCAGCACCGAAAGAATGGTTTCTGCCAGCGTCTTTGTCTCTTCTTCGCAATGTTTGCCATAGGAAACTGCTGTTGCCGATTCCAGCACCGCACAAGCAGTATTGGGCATTGCCCGGACCACTCGCGCATTCTGCCCCAGGATCGATTCCATCAGATCAGTGGAAACCCCTGCCGCCACCGAGAGCACAACTGGATCTATCACTTTGTCGCGGATTCGCTCCAACACGTTGGCCACATCATGAGGTTTGCAAGCAAGCAGGATGATATCAGCCGATGCAAGAGCTTCCGATCCCGCCTCGTCCTCCAGGTTCTCCACGATTGAAACCCTGTACGTCTCCTGCAGATACTGCAGGCGTTCCAAATTGCTCTTGTTTGTTACGACAATCTGTTCCGGAGATACCGCGTCCGCTTCGGTCAACCCCCGAATCATCGCTTCCGCAATCGCGCCCGCTCCCAGTATCAAGATTTTCTTGCCCTTCAATGCGACCTCTCTCACCGCTTGTTTCCCCCTATCCCCTGATTTGACCTTGTCCTTTGATGATATACTTGTAACTGGTCAATTCCCTTAATCCCATAGGGCCCCGGGCATGCAGCTTTTGTGTGGATATGCCGATCTCGGCGCCAAAGCCGAATTCGAATCCGTCCGTAAAACGGGTGGAAGCATTATGATATACGGCTGCCGCGTCCACCTCCCGCAGGAATTTGTCAGCCGTCACCTGGTTCCCGGTTACAATCGCTTCCGAATGCCGAGTCCCGAATCGCTCAATATGAGCAATCGCCTCTTCCACATCCGACACGACCTTCACTGCCAGAACCAGATCAAGATACTCGGTTGCATAATCCTCTTCGGCCGCAAGGGGAAGGTTCAGACATCCGCAAGCTTTGGCCAATTCCTGCGTCTTGGTGCAGCCACGCACTTCCACTCCCCGTTCCTGCAATAAGTATATCATGTTTGGCAACCATTTCTTAGCTGCCTGCTCATGCACAAGCATCGTCTCCATCGCGTTGCACACGGATGGCCGTTGCGTCTTGGCGTTCAGAATGATTTTGGTCGCCATCTCATAATCGGCCTCGGCATCCACATAGACATGGCAATTGCCTACCCCGGTCTCGATCACCGGAACCAGCGAATTTTCCATCACACGTTGAATCAGGCCGGCCCCACCACGGGGAATGGCCAGGTCCACCAGGTCTTTTGCCCGAATCAGGATGTCCACCGATTCACGTTCGGTGCAGTCAATCAATTGAAGGGCATCCAGTGGCACCGCTGTCTGTTTCAATCCGTCCTGCAATGCCTCGACCAGGGCGATGTTGGACTTTAAAGCTTCTTTGCCGCCCCGAAGGACAACCGCATTGCCCGTTTTCAGTGCAAGGCCTGCCGCATCCACAGTCACGTTGGGCCGGGATTCGTAGACCATCGCGATCACTCCAAAAGGGACCCGCACTTTCTCAATCAGCAAACCGTTTGGCCGCCGAATCGTTTCCAGGGATTCCCCGACCGGATCTTCCAGTCCGGCAATTTGCCGCAACCCTTCCATCATCTCCCGGAGACGTTTCTCAGTCAATGCAAGCCGGTCAATCCGAGCTTCCGAGACACCGCTTTCCCTCGCCTCTTTCACGTCTTCCCCATTGGCGGCAAAGATGGCATCCCGGTTCCGCCAGAGCGCGTCGGCCATTTTCAGCAACGCTTCGTTTTTCTGTTCGGTGGACAAAGTCCCCAAGACCCGGGTGGTGCGTTTGGCAGCTTTCGCCTTCGCCAACACCGCTTCCCGCAACCCCATTACTGTTTCCGTCACCTTTTCATTTCCGATGTTGGGCATATGGAATTCCCTCCCGTGAATAAATCACCATCGCATCCCGATGGATCACTTCATGATAATGGCGGAGCCTCTCGCCGGTTTGGCGGCGTTCAATCAACAGCTGCAGATCCCGGTCCGAGAAACTGACCGCTCCTTTTCCGATTACCTGTCCGGCAGGTGCCGCGATTTCCACAATCGCACCTTCCTGGAACTCGCCTTCAACCGCGGTTATTCCAGGCACCAGCAGGCTGCCAGCCCGTTCCGTCAGGGCCCGGACGGCCCCTTGATCGATGATGATCCGACCTTCCGGACGCGGTCCGTGGGCAAGCCAGGACTTCTTGCCTGAGAACCGGGGATTGGCGTGAAATCGGGTTCCCAAGGATTCCCCTTCGGCAATCCTTTGCAAGACCTCCGGCTCCCGGCTTGATGCCACCACCACATCGATCCCCGATTCGGTGGCAATTCGTGCGGCCATCAGCTTGGTCCGCATCCCTCCCGTACCCATAACACTGCCGTTCCCGCCGGCTGCTGCCTCCAACTCCGGCGTTATTTCCCATACGTCCGGGATCCGCCTGGCATCCGGATTCGATTTGGGATTGGCCGTATACAGGCCATCGATATCCGTAAGCAGAATCAGCAGTTCGGCTTCCGTAACCAGGGCGACCAGACTGCCCAACGTGTCATTGTCCCCAAAACGGATCTCCTCCACCGTTACTGTATCGTTTTCATTGACAATCGGCAGAATCCCGTTTCGAAGCAGCGTTTCTGAGGTATTGCGGATATGGATGAACCGTTTTCGGTCTTCAATGTCCGAACGGGTGAGCAGCAATTGGGCGACTGTGATTCCGCGCTGCGCAAACAGCTTCTGGTATTGTTCCAGCAGCAATCCCTGTCCTACCGCAGCGGCTGCTTGTTTCTCGGGCATGGTAATGTTGGGACGGGGCCAACCCAATTTGCCCAATCCTGCCGCAACCGCACCCGACGACACCAGGATCACACGGCATTCCTGTTCCAACTGCAGCACGGCAATCTGATCCGCAAGCTGCCTCATCTTCTCTTCCGACAGCCGGCCCTGTTCATCTGTCAAACTGCTGGATCCGACTTTCACCACGATCCGTTTCGCCTTCATACACTCGCCCTCTTTCACCAAAATCACCAAAAAACAAAAACCTTTCGTCCCAGGAAGGACGAAAGGCATTCTCTCGCGGTACCACCTTCATTGACCTGACTGCACATGAAACAAGCGCGGTCAGGTCCACTCTGCCCGGGTAACGTCCGGTTAGCCGTCCCGCTTTTCACGGAAAGTTCAGGAGCCGGGTTCAGTCAGGTCTCGCGGCGGGATCTCACAGCCTATGAATCCCGCTCTCTGGACGCTTCCTCAGACTTACTCACTCCGTCATTACGGTGCCGTATCACTTATTTCTCATATTTATACACCGAACCGTGGGGGATTGTCAATCAATTTCCCCTAACGCTTCCCACAATGCTCATGACAAGCGCCAGTTGAACATATGCCTTATAATTGCTCACACGACACCTTCTTTTCCAACTGATTGGCAAAAGCGACCACTGCCTCATACAGGTTTGGGGGAAATTCAGCCAGCCGGTGGCAGAGATACAAGAACCATTCCGTTCCATACGGCAGATAGATTCGTGTCCGATACCCTTTTGTCTTGAATCCGGCGAGCAGGTCCGGGCGGATTCCGTATAACATTTCGACTTCGACGTAAGGCAGGGCAAATATCCTCTTCTTGAGACCTCATCAAGAATCGCCTCATCATGAGTGGCAATGGCAACAGGATGATTGGCGGTAACCAGTTTGTCAACCAATGACAGATACCTTTCATTCAATTGGACGGATCGTGAAAGGGCGACGTTTGACGGTTCCAGATAAGCTCCTTTGACGAGTCGTATTTTTCCCGGGAGTTTCATCAATTCACGCAGATCATCTGTTGTTCTGTTCAAATTCGCCTGAACAGTGATTCCCACATTCAAATGACGTGTGCTTGTTTGTTGATAGAGTTGCAGAATCGATTCGGTCTTGGCCGATTCTTCCATGCTGACCATCACGGTCATCCGGTGGCGTTTTGCTGCCGCCGCAATTTCAGAGAGATGATTCAACGCCAATTCCGGACTTATGGTCAACCCGGTATGGGACAAATCCAGGCAGATGTCGGTTTCGGGAAGATGACCGCCAATCTGATCGATCAACTCCACATATTCTTCCTTGGTGCTTTCGCATTCCCTGACTGTCGACGTGTTTTCTCCAATAAAGTCCAGGGAGGCCCGATAACCGCTCGAAACAAATTTTTCAAGTTTCGGCAGCACCTGTTGTCTTGCTTCACCGGCCACAAACCGCCGGGCTGCCCCCCACAGAAGCGGATACAATTCCTTCGATGTCTTGACATAAGCTTTGACTTGTTCGTTCCGGGCAATGCTGCGAAGTGCCTGAATCACTTTCATTTCTCCAGTGGAAAACATGGGAATCCCCCTTTAATATAGTGGTCGGATTCAACGTATCATGATAAACTGGCTCCAAAAAGAACCACTTTTTTAAAATTTCAGGAGTACCACTTCAAGGAGAAACGGCCATGGTATGGGTTTCAATTGATCGAACGCTTGCAACACCTTTGTTTCGGCAGATCTATGAACAACTTCGTACAAAGATCCTCAACGGGGAACTTCAGGCAGGGAGTCCGCTTCCCTCCACGAGGGAATTGGCCTCCCATTTGCAAGTTGCCCGAAATGTGGTCCTGGAAGCCTATGAACAGCTGCTGGCGGAAGGTTTTCTGGAGGGACGGCAAGGGTCGGGCACCTACGTAGCGGAAGGAGCCTTTCTGCAAACGGTGGAACGGAAAGCTCACTCCCTTCTTCCTGATCCTATTGCGTTGGAAGTCCATGACGGGTTTGATGCCCAACCTGATCGTATTGATTTCCGGTCAGGGATTCCCGCTTTGGACCTGTTTCCGCGAAAAATTTGGGGGCAATTGGCCTATCGGGTATTTCAGGAAATCCCCGATCCTGCCTTTGGTTACAACCGGCCTGAAGGGCGTCCCGAGCTCCGAACCGTGCTGTCCGGCTATCTGTACCGGACTCGCGGAGTCCGTTGTCATCCCGATCAAATCGTGATCACTTCCGGTGCCACGCAAGCCTTGACTCTTGTGGCCAAGCTTCTGCTTGGACCCGATCAATGTGTGATCACGGAAGATCCTGTCACTCAAGAGATCCAAACCATTTTTTCCACACCCGGCGCCAGGCTGCATGGGGTTGCAGTTGATGAATCAGGGCTGCGCACCGACCTTTTGCCCGCCAACAAGAACCCCTGTTTTGTCTATGTCACACCTTCCCACCAGTTCCCACTGGGCGGCACCATGTCGATTCAACGCCGGGTTCAACTGATTCAGTATGCGAGATCCGAGGATTGTTTCATAGTGGAAGATGATTACGACAGCGAGTTCCGGTACAAAGGTCCGCCTGTCAGCTCGCTGCAGGGATTGGAGCCGGAGCGGGTTATTTATATCGGGACCTTCAGCAAGAATCTGTCACCCGCCTTGCGATTGGGATATTTGCTGTTACCTCCGGATCTGATCGAGCTGTGCCGGAAACTGAAACGGTTCTCCGACCTTCACACCCCGATTCTGGAGCAACTGGTTCTGGCACGCTTCATTCAAGAGGGGCACCTGGAACGACACATTGCAAGAATGAAGAAAATCTATCGAAAGCGGCGCAATATTCTGGTTCAAAAACTGTATGACCGATTCGGCTCCGAGATAGCCGTCAGCGGCACATCCACGGGCCTGCATCTGATCGTGGAATTCCCACTCCTCGATACAATTGAAGGGCTTGTGAAACAGGCGGAACAAGCCGGAATCCGGGTATATCCGGCCGAGCATCATTCCATTCAAAAAGGGGTCCATGCCAACAAGCTCATTCTGGGGTATGGAAATCTGGACGAGGCTGAAATTGAGGAAGGGATAAAAAGGCTCCATACCGCCTGGGGATGTCTTTAATGTTCATTTGGGATACTCCTGACTCCCAATTTTGCCAAACCCTTTTCCATACTTGTCACTGTGGAGTTCACCTGCAGTGGCCCAGTTTTCCCGGTCAAACTCGTCAAATAACACTGTAACCCATTCCGGATTCACATCAAGTTTCTCCACGACCGTATTCGTGATGGCCCTGGCCAGGTCCCTCTTTTGCTCAACTGACCTGCCCTTGGCAAGTCGAATTGTGATGATCGGCATAACTTCATTCCTCCCCCAAAATCAATAGTTCCTCATTGAAAAATGTAAAATCTATTCAAACACCAGCCTTAATAGGTACAAAAATTAAAATTTATTCTTCACTGCTTCTACATTATAAGAATTTTCATACTAAAAAAGAAACCTCAAGAGAGTATTTTTTCTCTCTCAAGGTTCTCATTTCTTCCCGCCACCTCTTCTCTTATGCTACACCTGAGGAAAACTTGAATCTGCTTGGGTATTTTGTCTGCAAAAGATACCTACCAGAGTTGTGGTGCGGATTTAATCTTTACTAGGAAGTTAGATAAATTGTTCAACCCTTTGAATGGATCGAAGTTCACTTGAATCGAGCATATAGCTGTCTGAAAACTTTTCTGGATTTTGAATCCAAGTAATAGATTCCCCAATCCAGAACTCCATCATACCTAAAGACGAATCCCTAGTCATAATCAACAATTCTAGGTTATTTTCAAATTTGAACTTTAACCCTTTGTCGATTATTAATTCCCAAGTTTCTTCTTCAGTACCCCATTTCACTTTATCACGGATTATAGATACTGAGGCTAACGTTTGACCTGTCCATTGAACACCTACAGCGGTATTCAGGTCTTCCAAGTCCGATTTGAACTCGCTTGTGCAAAGTTTCATGTCCAATATATCTAACCGTGGAAATTCTACATTGTTGACATTGGGCATGGAATTACATAGCAAAGCGAGTTCCCTCTCATTTTCTTTGAAAGCCACAAGGAAGCCCATATTGTGATTTAAACCATACATTTTATCAAAGCTTCCTGCAGTAGTAATGCGAATCTCATCAACCATTTTTCCCTTAAGGTAGGATAATTCTGCTACGGATTGTGTAGTAAGCAATGATTTAACATCAAAATGCAAGTTCCTCACCTCCATTAATCGACAAAATGAATTTTTTGCTCTTTTATCGCTCCCTTGCCGTGAATTTCTACCACGGGAGTACCATCAGACGATGAGATGGGACGATATACTACTCTCTGGCCATCTGGCATATGGGCTATGGTTACATTACCTTTTTGTTCGATCTTGGTAGCACCTTGAGTCAATTCTTTCATCAAATCTTGGGCTGCATTATCACCACCAGGCAGATTTCTAGTATGGCTACCACCTAGCCCCTTCGTTCCATAGAAACCATTTTCATCAGGTGCAAATTTACCCGTCCCCTCAGCAACATTGTCCGAACCTTTTACAACATTACTCCCTGCTCCACCAATATCATCTGCGTTCTTGAACAGTGGTTTTGCTACTCTCTTTCCAAGAACCACCTCCAACGATCCCAATCGCACTGATAGTCCTTTGAGCGGGGGAAAGTTCCTCGCCAGTTACAGGATCTTTTCCGGTAACTGCTTCAACACCGCTTTTTACGTTTCCTATACCCGGAACAAAATCAGTTATAGTCGAAGCCGCTCTCCGGGCTTCTGGGTTTGGCGGCTGGTTACCTGTAGGCGGATTAGGGTCGATCACTGTTACTCCATCTATATAGATAGGTTCAGACAGTTGCTGCTGCTGTTGTTGCTCAATCTGACGAAGATTTCCCCAACCGGGGCTTGACTCTTCAATTCCAGTACCGGAATCCGAACTCCCTCCCCCCATCCCCATTTGCATTGAGGCAAATTGTAGGTCCTGCCTTTTTAGACCTCCTTGAGAAAGAGACATAACATAGTTCTTGAACTCGCCAATATTTGTTATTGATGGAGTTGTCGTATCGGCTTTTGATCCCCAAGTTTGTCGGGTTTTAATTTCAGAACTGATTATTCTCCTTGCTTCCTCAAGGGTTGTACCAGCGGATATAGTGCCTCCACGGGCTCTCAGATTATCAGCCGTCCTGGAAGCCAGTTCCATTCCTTTCTTGTCCCCACGGGCTTGTGCAACAGCATAGTCATATTTGGCCTGATAAATTCCTCTGTTTAACTCGTCAACGGAAGGCTTGCTAATCGTGACTCTGTCACGATCATTCGAGTGACTCCGCTTATATTCCCTTGTTTTCGCTGTATCTTCGTCTGCCCGGAGAGTCGCGCCCATTTTGCGGAGCTCGTTCGCTTGTTGATGGGCCCGGTCCATTCCTGCCCTGTCGCCTCGTGCTTCCGCCTTCATATAGTCAATTTTCAGTTTTTCTACTTGCTTGTTGAGTGATTCCACTTGTTTGTCTTTTGCCGCCTTGCTAATTGTAACATGGTCTCTTGCATTCCTGACAGAGTTGGCATTCCTGTCATTATGCCTATCATTTGTTCGGGTCGATTCTTGTTTCGAGCGTTTGTCTTGCTTGATCCTTGCATCCGCAGCAATTCTGTCTTCCCTATGATGTCTAGACTGCTTGCTCAATGATCTAATTTTTGCCATCATAGACACCTCATTTACGTGAAGTTATTCTGCCAGCCTTAATAAAACGTTCGAATATTAAGGTATCTCCTCCCGTTTCAACCTAAAATCTCACACTGTAAATTTGAATAACCTTGACATAAAAATACTAAAACGCACCAACATAAATAAAGTCCAGAATTTGTATTTTTTGTTAAAATTTTTGGATTTATTGAAATATCAGTCTTTATGAACGCAAAAATTAAAAAAGATGCCTTTCCGTCTGGGAAAGAGCAATCTCTATCCCCCTCCGGGCTATTTCTGATGCGTCCCAGAGGCAATCCCCATCCTCGAACTGCCGCTTGCTTGTCAGTTGCCCGTTACTACATTCACCTACAAAAGAAAAAACCCAAGCATGTGAGCTTGGGTCTTGCATGAGAACATGATCGTCGGGTTTCTTTTGTTTATAACTTGCTTAACTTTGCCTTACTTTACCTTGCTTGCCTAACCTTCGGTTGCTCGCTTACATCGCTACTCCCCACCATGCGGGCGGGTCTGCTTGCTCCCTCGAGCCGTGTGCCAAACTGAAAGGGGGTTTCACATTTGGCTTTGTCTTGTCAGCTTTCTTGCTGCTGAAAGGTATTAAAAGAAACCCGACGATTCACAGCCTCATGATTCCTTTCTTCACTTTCAGTATACCACCGGATTCTTTCAGATAGTGTGACGAAACAGTGACAGGTAAGCGTTTAAGACGGCGGATTCCACTTTCTCTTATCCTCGACTTCACCCCTGGCTCTTTCGGCATCCTGGTTGAAAGGTTTCTCGGTTCCGCCCAGGAATCGGGATTCCAGACAGAGGACCAGAATAATTAGAACAGCTATTGTCAGTACAAACCACAACATACCCGCTCCCCCCTTAAAGAGTTCTGTTATATAGTACGGACCGGATAAAGAAATGGCGAACACCCCTGTAACAAGATCGTTCGCCATTCGATGTTGTAATCATGTTGGTTCCGGTTCAGATAACGGATTCTTGAGCACCTAATTCTATTTCGATGGCACCCCGAATATGAATAACGGCTTATGATGCATTTATTTTGCAAGTTAGTCAATGAAAAAAAGTCCACACCCTCAAATAACGGATCGAAAATCCGTTACCTCGAAAGGTCACCCTAAAAGAGCCAAATTAACAGATTGAAAATCCGCTACTTTTACAAAAGGCACTTTTAAGGTACTTTTGGCCCGGCACGCTGCCTCCCATGCTATACCCACTGGAGCGTACGTCCCTCGATCCCCCGCCTCCCCGTGTGAGTGCTGCCAATCTACTCCTTCACCATCAAATTGACAATGGCTGTGATGGCGGGATTCTGCTGTTTTGACGCCAGGTAGGTCAGGTAAAAATTCCTTTCCATCGGGAGTTCCGCCAGGATCTTGATCCGTCCGTGCCTGGTGGCCGGTTTTGCTGCAAAGCAGGAAACGATCGAATAGCCAAGACCTGCCTCCACCATCGAGATAACTGCCTCAGTACTGTCCACTTCGGCTACGCAGTTTAGATCGTCCACAGAACCGCCCCATCGGCGAAGCCCTTCCTTGGCCGCATGCCAGGTGCCGGAACCTTCCTCCCGAAAGATGAACGGTTTCCCTTTCACATCGCCGAATCCGTCCACCTCTTCACTGTCAGCCGGACCAACCAGCAGCATCTTGTCATTGGCAATCACATGGCCGACGAACAGATCGTTTCTCGGTTCCTTGCCGACGACCCCAACGTCTATCCTGCCGTCGCGCAGAAGCCCCATCACTTCCTCCGAGTCATGCACACTCAAGCGAACTTCCATTCGGGGGTACCGGTCCCGAAATTCACGAAGAATCGGCGGCACCAGGTAGGAACCGGGAATGGTGCTTGTCCCAATCCGCAACACCCCTGTCAATTGTCCTTGCAAAGAATGGCATTGATCGACAAGCTCCTCCCACCGGAAGAGAAGATCCTTTCCTTTCTTGTACGTCAGTTTTCCGGCTTCCGTCGGTTCCAACGTGTCGCGATTCAGAAGAATGACTCCCAATTCTTCCTCAAGGGTCTTCAGCTGCTTGCTGACAGCCGGTTGGCTGATACTGAGCAGTTCCGCCACCGTTGAGAAATTTTTGTGTTCGACAAGCATCATAAACGTTCGGATTCGCTTCAAATTCATACAAAACTCCCATTTCTTCCGCAGAGTGTGCGATAGCCGCATTTTCCGCAAACAGTAAGGTCTTCCGTCATTGGATACGATTCAATGGTACATCTTTCCAACAGCTTGTTGCAAGTTTGCCGGAGATCAATTCGTAAACTGTCAAGCGATTCGCTGCTCACGTCAACATCCACCGATTTATCCGCATCCAGGAAAAACAGAACCGCCCGGCCAACAGGTCTCTGGAAGACAGATTGGGCAGCCAGCGCATACAGTTGCAGCTGCACCCGGTAATACACAACAAGTTCTGCCATCTGTTCCCCGCTTCGGATCTCATTGGTTTTGAAATCCACCACGGTAAGCGACCCATCCTCTTCCGGAAGAATGGCGTCAATAAACCCGTGTACCAGCATTGATCCGGCCTTCAGGTAAAAAGCCTGTTCCCGCAGCGACTCCGTGCGGAACCAGGGACTTTTCAAATACCGCTCTGCCATGGATTCAAGGTACTCGACCAAAGCAGCACGATCTTCCTTGCGAATTCCTCTTGCGCTTTCCACCTGCTTGCGAATCCACAAGGTCGTCTCTTCCGGTTCCCGCAGATGCTCAAACATTTCATGAACCAGCGTTCCCCGCAAGTCGGCGTGCATGCGCCGGCGTGGTGTATCCGGTTGAGCGGTGTCACCGGCCTCCACTTCCATCTCTTCACTGTCAGGCAGGTTGCCGTTTGCGGGATCTCCCGACAGAATCTGACCATTAGGGAACCGCATTTCCGGAAGACGAAACAGATACCGCAAATAAAAACGGCGTTGGCATGTCCGATAAGCCATATAAGCAGAGGCAGACAACATCGGCAGCGGCAGACCGTCCGGATTGCCTGCAGAAAACAGCAGGGCCGGTACCGGGGTGCCAGCGGGGGAAGGCAGGGACAGAACCCGGTTGTCTGGAAACTTATCCCGCCACAACTCCCATGGTTTTTTACGGTTGTTCAAAGGATCGGCCTCCGGGTGCCCCACTTCCGTATTTATAAAAATCCGGTACCCGGTGCCCGTTTCAAAGTCCCCTTTTTCACAGAGGCCGGGAACCAGATCGTTCCATTTGGAAAAACCTGCATGCTGGCGAATCCACTTTTGCCACGAGGGCATGTCGGTTTTCGGTTTGGTCATCACAAGTATCAGGTAATCCCGGGCACGAGTCATTGCCACATAGAGTTTGCGGTGTTCTTCGAGGAGTTCCCGTTCATTCTCCTGCTCTTTCATGATGTGGTACAACCCGTCACCCTGCACCTCCAGGGCACCCTCGGAAGCCGAGTCACCAAACCGTTCCCCTTTCAATCCCATACCCATGCCGGGACGGATGATGCACCGCCCCGCATCCCCTGCAGCAATGGACCGCTTTAAATCAGGCAGAATGACAACAGGGAACTCCAGCCCCTTTGACGCATGAACGGTCATCAGGCGCACCGCTCCCCCTCCTGTTCCCGAACCGCTCCCCAATTGAGCTTCCGTTTCCTGGACTTCCTCGTCCCTCATGCGCCGCAAGTGTTTCACA
Organism: Effusibacillus lacus; assembly: GCF_002335525.1. NCBI lineage: Bacteria > Bacillati > Bacillota > Bacilli > Caryophanales > Alicyclobacillaceae > Effusibacillus > Effusibacillus lacus. Next base: position 80,863 of record NZ_BDUF01000011.1, on the reverse strand, counting down.
AACTGTCCGAGTCCATACCCATCCCGCCGCTGCATCTCCTCGGCAAGATCCACCAGTTTCAGCACGTTGGCATAGCGTTGTTCCCCGCCAAATCCGGCAAGCAGCACCTGCAGATAGCCGCTCTCGTCCAGAATCGACCGCAGGAAATCGGCCAATGGACGGAAGCGGCAGCTCTCCCGCCATTCGGCCAGTTTTTCCACAGCCCACAAGGTTTTCGTATATTCTTCAGCCTGCAGCTTTTCTTTAAAGACAACCGGTTCCTTTGAAAAAGCAGCCAAGCCCGAAGCGAGCGACCCTTCCTGGGCAAGCCAGAACAAGGTCTCATCCGACAAAGCAAAAACAGGAGAACGAAGCAGAGCCGCCAAAGAAGTCTCATCACCGGGGTCGGCAATGGCAGACAACCACGAGCAGATGTCGGCGATCTCCCGCTTTTTGTAAAAGTGGCGTCCCTTCTCGACTATGTAAGGGACCCCGTACTTCTGCAGCGCCTGCTCGTATACGGACAGATGGGTGGTGGCCGAGAACAACATGGCGATGTCGCCAAACCGGACAGGATGGGCGGTCTCTTCCCGCTCCCCTGCTTTCTTCCGGTACACCAGCGGCCGGTTCCCATCCACCAATTCACGAATCCGGCGGGCAATCAGGTCCGCTTCCGCTTCCCTGGCGTCTTCATCCTCTGCTGCCTGATTGAGCAGAAATTCTACACAAGCGTCCCCGTGACCGGGATTCCGGGCCGCATGCAGCGGGGCAAACCGGACTTGCCTTACATGTTTGGCCTCGGCACTGCGCATAAGATTTTCAAAGAAGTCGTTGATATAACAGATGATTCCCGCTTGTGTCCGAAAGTTGATTCCCATGTCAATCAGGCGTTTCCCCGATCCGTCCGAACGGTGTTCTTCTTCCACCTCCTGAAACACATCCACGTCTGCACCGCGGAACTTGTAGATCGATTGTTTCCCGTCTCCTACCAGAAACCGTTTCAGGTTGCCGTTTTGGCTTGAGATCCGGTCAAGGATCGATTTTTGCAGCCGGTTCGTATCCTGAAACTCGTCAATCATGAGAAAGCGAAACCGTTTGCCGTAGACAACCGCCACTTCGGGGCAGTCTTCCAGCATCTTGGCCGCCAGTTGTTCCAGATCGTGGAAATCGAGCATGTGAAGCTGTTCTTTCAGCTGCCTGTAGCGGATGTCCAGAGTGGACAGCAACCCGCAGAAAAACCGGACCCTTTCCATGGCATCGGGTGCCAGTTCCGAACGCATAAGACGCGGAAGCAGCTGCTGCTTGATCTGTTCATGCGCTTCCTTCAGCGCTTCCGAGCCGCTTTTTTTCCAGACGGTTTTCAACAGGTCTTTGATTGTTTGCCGGACTTCCGGACGGACAATCCCGTCCCAGGACCGCAGCAGGGCGGATCGCTCCTGCCAGTGGGCCACCCACGCTTCCATGTGAAAGGCGTATTGCGGGGGTTTCTTGCTTTCCAGCAGTGCACCCAGTTCCGGACGGACTATTGCATCCACAATCCTGTCAATGGCAGCAACAGTGTCCCGGATTTGCTCCCGTAACCTTGCAAAGGAAGTTCCGGTATCATCAAGAATCTGTTCAATGGAATAGTCAAAGGTCTGAATGGCCTGGTAAGCGGACAGAAGAGCTTGAGCGATCCCGCTTCGCCCGCCCCAAGCGGCATAGAGCGGCTGAATGCCTTCAAACTGTTCACGCAGCGCATCTTCCAGTACTTCTTCCACAACCCGTTCCAACAACCGATCCGCATCGTCCGGCTCCAGCATCTCCGCCATGGGGTCAATGCCCGCTTCCACCGGATGTTCTTTAAGAAGCCGCATGCAGAAACCGTGAATGGTCGATATGATGGCCGAGTCCAGCTCCCGATAGATTTGGCGCAGCCGCTTTTTCCCCGCCAAATCGGCAGTTTCATCGATCCACTTCTGCACGGCCCCGCGAATCCGCCGCTTCATTTCGGCTGCCGCCAGTTCCGTAAAAGTGATCGCCACTATTTGGCTTGGGCGGGCACCGCGAACCAGCATCTCCATATATCGTTCTGTCAGAACCCACGTCTTTCCCGATCCGGCACCAGCCGCCACCAACAGGTCATCGTCAAGATTCACGATGGCTTTCAGCTGTGCTTCGTTGGGCTCCGGGTTCCGGACTCTTGCAAATGCAGGCTGTGTCATGGTGTCCGCTCCTTTCCGGCAGCATCATATCGGCAAACGTCAAGATAGGGGCAGTAAGGGTCACATTCCACCCGGGGCTTTGCGTCAAAAATCCCGTCCCGCAATTCCTCCAGCTGGGCAGCCACCTTCTCCAGGGAATCGGATATTGTTTGCTTCAGGTCTTCGCAGGTATCAGACTGCCTGGTTGCCGTGATTCCCCAATTGCCGGCATCCGCCCCCCAGACTCCCACCATCTTGGAGGGTAATGGCGCCACATGCCGGAATCCGGCGCCAAGCGGGACAACCTGGTTTCCTTGAAGTCCTGCCCATTGGGTATATGCAGCCAGATACAGCGGCAGCTGCCAGTTGGTTCCGTCTTCCAGGTCTTTGATTCCTTTGTACTTCTTGGGATTGAGGCTGGTCTTGTAATCATAGACGGCAAACCCGGAACCGTCCTCAGTCAGGTCAATCCGGTCAATTCGGCCCCGCAGTTTCAATGATTCGCCTCCTGCCTGCACTGCAATCAATTCTTCAGTTGACTGGACATCGGGCAGCTGCCGGTCATCCTCCCGAATCGGACTGCCGAATGACCATTCCAGGCGAACAGGCCGCATCCGGGATTGCACCAGATCGTTCATTTCATGTTCCAGCCAGAGACGCAGCTCTTTCTTGAGCCGCATCCTTTCGACGGGCCAGTAACGATTGGCCGTCAACTCCGACCCTTCCCAATTACGGCAGGTTTCCTCAAACACATCCTCGAATCGTTCCATGACCGCTTGCGCCTCATCAATACCGACTCGCTCCCGTCCGGTCAGCGGCAACAGCAGACGCTGAGCCAGGTCGTGCAGAAAGACTCCTTTTTCGGTTACAGGGATACCGTCTTCCACCTCTTCCCGCGGTTGGATCTTTAACACCCGTGCGGCAAAAAACTTGAACGGGCATACGGCGTAATCGTTCAGCACCGATACACTCCAGGGATATTGGGCTCCAAACTTTGCCCGCAGGATCGCCTTGATCGCAGGGTCTGCCAGACGGCCAGCGAAGGAGCTGGCTATGCCGCTCCGGCGCTCCGTCTCGGCGGCAAGCCTGTCTATCATTTGCCGCCAGGATTGCCCATCGATACCCGCAAATTCCCGTTCCAATTGCTCCAAAACCCATGCATCCGGCTCCGCTGTCACATGCAGGGACGACTCTCCACCGAGCCATAAGGCCATGCGTTCCCGCCATTCTTTCCGGCTTGACAGGTCTTCCCACCGGTCGGGAACCGGCAGGTGGGACATGGCTCCCCGAAAACGCGGGGGCGCCATCCACTCCCCTTCCTTCAAACAGTGCATCACTGCTTCCAGGTAGGGAGACGGCAGATTCCGCTCATCCGCTTCCGGACTCTGGTAGCCCAGATACAGCCGGTCCCCGGCAGATTGAATGCAATACCTGAACAAAAGGCTTTGCAGATCCATTTGTTCCCGCCTCTGCAGGATCACGCCCTGCCTTTCGGCAACCCGTTCCAAACGTTCAATCAACCAGTGATCCCCCGGCTTCTTGGGATACCCGCCTTCATTTAACCCGAGTATGAAAACTGCGCGAAACGACAGGCCGCGCAATTCAGCCGGCCGGTAGACGCCCACCCCGCTGCCCGCTCCTCCATCCACCTGGACTTTGGACTCATGCAGCAGATCCTTCCATTCCTTCCAAAACACCGCAAAGGACACTTCCCGGTCCCCGTAAAGCCGGTTGGCGCGAACCATGCTCTCCAACGCGTCCTCGCAGCACTGCCATGCCCGAACATCACGCCGCAAATCCTCCAGGGTGTATGGACCGTCAGCAGCCGCAAGCATATACAGCTTCTCAACCAACTGCAAACGGGATACCACTTGCCTTACCGTTTCCGCATATCGGGTATAAGTTGCCCTTTGTGAAAAATCGTCCGGGTTCTCCTCGACAGCCTGCAGGATGGTACGGACAACGGGCACCTCCACCAGATTCTTGATATCGGCAAGACGAACCGCGATGCGGTTTTCCTGAAAGATTCGCCTGATCAACGGACGATATGCCGCATCATCCGCAGCCACCACAGCTATCTGACTGGGATCCCAACCGGCACTGGCCAATCGCTTGATTTCTTTTGCAACCGCCTTCACCTCTTGCAAAGGAGTGCTGCTTGGGATCATCTCCACACCGGAAATGGCCAGCTTCTCCGGGTTTTCCGCAAACAGGTTCCGGGCCAACATCCCGAATCCTCCCGTTTCCGGTTGGCGGAGCTCAACATGTTCCACACCGTATCCGGCAAGGGTTTTAACCAATCGTTCCCGAATCTTGTCAAGTGTTCCGATCCCCTCCGCATCTGACGGATAAGGCATAAAAATCTCCACATGCGGCACATAGCGGCATACGGCTTCCACAATGGGAAACTGCAAGGGGGTCACCGTCAGAAAGTCAATATATACCGTATCAATCCCCGCGAACAGTTCTTCCCCGCTTGCGTTGAGATGCCCTGCCGCCACCCGGTACCCTTCCTGCCGATCCAGCAGCCTTCCTGCCGGGTGAGTTTGCAACAATTGTTGATAGACTTTATAGATTTGTGCGAATGACCGGAAGTAAGCGGAAGAATTGGCCGACGCCCCCGCTTCTGTTCCAATCGCCCATTCGCTTGCCATTTCTTCCGAAACAGCGGAACTTTTCATCTCTTCAAGGGCATCCATCAAAGATTGGAGAAAGCCGGGCTTGTCCATAATCCGGCGAAAAGGTGCCGTCGCTTTCTCTCCTGCCATCTCGACCGCTTTCATAAGTACCGCCAGCTTTCCCTGTTGGTCAATCCGGAGAATCCCTTGTTCCTTGGTCAATCCCAGATCCACCAGATCATCAAACGTCCCAATCTGGCCGGACACTCCAAGCCCGTCCTTGGTCAACTGTTGCCGCACTTCCTGAATCAGGTGCCGTGTGGGCAAAAGAAACAGGAAGCTGCGATGTCCATCTTGCAGTTTCAGACGGCATTCCTCCGTCCACTTCAACCTGAGTTCATTTGTATACCAACCTGTATAAATCCGTTTCATAGGCCCTCCGTACATGTACCTGTTCAGGAAAAAATATTCGCCATGCGTTTGCCGGAACCCTTTGCCTGTATGAATTTGTCATGGAACGACCGTCAAGGATTACCTTGTTGATCGGTACTTATAGGCAATGATGTAGATCGGTTCTTTTCTCAGCACCTGTTCGGAGGCCCAAGGATTGTAACGGGCGGGACGGACGGTCCCTTCCTTCGCGGCTGTCTTGCGGACAGACTTGATTTTTGTTCTCGTAATGCTGCCGCTTCCTCCGCTGCGAGCCCTCTGCGGGATAATTCTGTGGGCTTCCCGCTGCTTTAGCTGCAGTTCCTGCAGGCGACGCTGTTCCTCCAAATACGATTCCAGCAGGGAACGTCCGAACCGAAACAGGAACGGTTTGGCTTCCTTGGCATGCTTGACAACAAAGTCTTTCGCCATGTGGGACAAATCATAGACAGTCATGGATCCCTCGAACATTTTCACCATCCCGGCAACCCATTCCTCCACCTTCTCCCGGGGCTGTCCGGTACGCTGCATGAGCATCTGTACCAAACGCTCCTGTTCGCTTTCCATTCCCATCCCCTCCAGAAACCTGACGAATTGCCTCTTGGTAGTGTACGAGGCTGAAAAACAAGATGTGCGCCCAATCTTGGCGCAGAAAGCACCTGGCGCACATTCCCCGTTTCTGCCTGTCGCAACACTGCCGCTATTGATTCCTGCTTATCGCCAACAGAGTCGGAGGGTGATTCCGCTGATTCAGAAACCGGTACCAAAGGACTTGGAAATGCTTCTGGTCAAGATTTCTCGCCCATTGGAGCACTTCATTCTCTTCCTCTTTGCCGCCGGGATGGCCGGTATACAGGACAACGGTTATGATGCCGCCCGGTGCCAGCCAATCATGGGAGGTCTGCAGCGCCTGGAGAGTCGTCTCCGGCCGGGTGACCACTTCCTTATTGCCGCCCGGCAGATATCCCAGGTTGAATGTGACAGCCTGAATCCGACCTTTGGCTTCCGGCGGCAACGCGTCCGCCATCCGCTCATGACCTGCATGGAAAAGAGTCACACAAGACAGAAGCCCCGCTTCCGACAGCCGCGCTTCTGCCGAGGCCAGAGCCTCTTTTTGAATGTCAAAACCGTACACCTTCCCGGTTTCTCCTACACATTCCGCAAGAAAAAGCGTATCGTGCCCGTTGCCAACGGTAGCGTCCACGACAATCGAGCCTTCCCGGAGCCGCTCTTTCAGCAACAACTTGGCCTGCTGCAGCACAGACGGGATCCGCCAGCCCCGGCGTCCTTCTGCCCCACTGTCGCCGCTTCTCCCACCTTGGCGCACTCCCGCCGCAAAGTCACCCATTCGCCCCCTGCCGCTCACAGAAAGGTCTCCTTGAATACCGGCAGTTCCTGAAAGGCAGCCTGTGGATTCAGCAGATGTCCCTTGTCCGGCGTCCATGTATCCCGGGGTATCCAGAGCCTTCCTTGCCAGGTGTTGCGCCGTTCCAGTTCCTCATCGATTCCGTTCAGAACCCCCCATTTGTCCAGGCTCCACATCGGCCCGATCAGGATGTCAGGGGGACCGTCCCCGGTCAATCGATGCACCACCATCTCCGGCGGCAGAATTTCCAGAATGTCCACGACAAGGCGAATGTATTGATCTTTCTCCAGAAACTTCAATCCACCCGCTTCAAACAGTTTGACAAGCGGCGTGTACTTCAACAGATGGAGCAAGTGGATCTTGATGCCCTGTACCGGCAAGCTGGCTATGGCCCGGCCTGTCTCCATCATGTCTTCTTCCGACTCACCGGGAAGCCCCAGAATCATATGGGAGCAGATGCGGATGTTGTGTTTCCGAAGTTTCTCTACCGCATCCAGGTAACATTGGTAGTCGTGGCCCCGATTGATCAGCAGCGCTGTTCGTTCATGCACCGTTTGCAGGCCCAATTCCACCCACAGGTAGGTTCGCTCGTTCAATTCCGCCAACAATTCCACCACATCGTCAGGCAGACAATCGGGGCGGGTTGCAATGGACAGACCGACAACTCCTTCCTGGGCAAGAATTGTTTCATACATCCCGCGCAGTTCACCGGCAGGTGCATACGTGTTGGTGAACGCCTGGAAATAGCCAAGGTATTTGGCGCGTGGCCACTTCAGATGCATGCGGTCACGGATCTTGCGGAACTGCTCTTCCAGATCTTCCCGCCGATCCCCGGCAAAATCCCCCGACCCTTCAGCCGAACAGAACGTGCAGCCCCCGGTTCCTTTCGTCCCGTCCCGGTTGGGACATGTAAAGCCCGCGTCGAGCGGCACTTTGAAGATTTTCTCGTTGAATGCCTGACGCAAGTGATGGTTCCATGTATGGTAACGCTTTTTATGATATCCGTCCCCACCCCAGAACAGCGGAGTGCGGTGGTTGTTTCCGGCGTCTGCCATATACAGCCTCCTCCTTTCGGAAAGAGCGGCAATGGTGTCGTTATTGCGAGCTGACTGCTAACATAACGGCACCCAGTGCCGCTATTGCAAGCTACCTGCTGACTTAACGGCACCCAGTGCCGCTATTGCAAGCTACCTGCTGACTTAACGGCACCCAGTGCCGCTATTGCAAGCTATCTGCTGACTTAACGGCACCCAGTGCCGCTATTGCAAGCTACCTGCTGACTTAACGGCACCCAGTGCCGCTATTTGCGGATGAAAGGGAACATTTCGATTGTACCAAAAATCAGTCGCCCCTGCGAATTTGCCCGGAAGTTGCGGGACAGGAAAAATTTTTTTGGATGCAAGACAGGAATCGAACTGGCGGATATCGACTATGTTATAGAATGGGTTACATGGATGACTATATTTTTTAAGTGAGGGAATCATAATGAATTTATTGTTGGAATCATTTCGCACGATTAACCGTAACCTGGGCATGATCTGGCCTCCGGTTGTCATGGGACTCGGCTTTTTCCTGTTGATGGCGATCTCCTTTGGCGCCCTGATTGCCGGAACCGGATTCTTTCAGGCCCTCGGCGAACTGGTAAATGCAACAGGCGATCTTGATTCGTTGCAGGTGCAGGATTTCTTATCCCAACTGAATCCCGGATTGTTGATCATCTTTATCGTGCTGGTAATCCTTTTTATGATCCTCGGGTTCTTGATCGGGCCGTTTATCACCGGCGGTATGTATGCCATATCCTCTGCCGTCATTGACGGAAGCAAACAGTATTGGAGTTCGTTCTTCCAAGGCGGATTCCGGTACTTGGGATGGGGAATTCTGTTTATATTTGTTTCCATCGCCGTCTATATTCCCATGTGGATCCTGGAATGGCTGCTGGGACCGGCCAATCCCCGGGACATCAACCCCCTGCTTGAAATCATCCGGTTTGTCTATTCCATAGCTGTCACCTATTTGTTGTATCTGTTTTACCCTGCACTGATCGACGGCAAGGAAGGATTTGTCGACTCGATCCGCACCAGTTTCAGCCTGGCATGGAAAGCGTTTCTGCTGACGATTCTGCCTGTCATTGGTCTGCTTGTCGCGGGAGTGATCGTGTTTTTGATCCTGCTTGCCATCGGCTATTTCACCCACCCGCTGGCGGCAGTCCTGATTGGCATCCCTCTGGCGCTGTACCTCAGCCCGTTGTACTACGTGTGGGCTACCCTTGTGTACCGGGAGCTTACGCACCCTTCAGATCCGTTTACCGATTAGTGTTTCTGCGGCAAGTCAAGTGGGAATATTTACTAAAGCTGCCTAAGAAAGCAACATTAAGAAAAGCAGCCTGAAACAAAGAAGCGGCAATTTCGCTGACTCATCCAAAATTGCCGCTTCTTTGTGAAATTCGGATTAGGGGCAAGGAAACCGGAAGATATCGATGATTATCGCGATCGGAATCCGAATCACGATGAAAACCCTGTCAATTCCGCTAAACACTCTAAGTCGGATTGTCGTTGCTCCGATACTGAGTAAGCAACCTGTGAAAGTACCAAAGAGAGTGCGAACGACTACAATGTTATTAATCAGACTGAGTGCATCTCTGCGAACTCGCCGCTGTGTTGTAAGTGACGTTCTTCTTGATGTAGCAATACCCAATTTTGTTTTTGCCACTGTTATCATCTCCATAACAGAGGATTAATAGGTTCCGGGAATCAACAGGATAAACAGAACAAAAATGATTAGAAACACCACTGCCCATCGGGTAAAGCCCCCAAATGCTCCGATTCCGTCCATGCAATATTCCTCCCTTCACTTTTCTAATTGCATTTAATTCAAGCGGGTCACAGGTCGCCACTGACAAGTGTTTAGACCTTTAGTCTATTTTGCAAAGAGTTCTTGCCACCGGAAAAAGGGCGGCCAAAAAGAAAATCCTTTGGTCCCGCAGACCAAAGGTATGTGATCTGAGTGTGATTCCTGTCACTCTGTGAAAGCTGTCCTTCCGCTAAAATGGGGGTAATGAACAATTCCCCGGACTGTCGGAGGTGCACCATGAGCAAGGCAACCAAGCTGTTTATCGTGATGAGCATTGTCTATCTTTTGATCGGAAGCACGGTCGGTGTCTTCTTTATGATGATCCCGGAGCTTACCATGTATCTTCCCGCCCACGTTCATTTAAATCTGCTCGGGTGGGTTACGTTTATGATCTTTGGTGTGCTTTACCACGTTCTGCCGCGTTTCCTCGGGAAACCTTTGTATAAACCAGGGCTGGCGATGGTTCATTTCTGGATGGCCAACATCGGTTTGATCGGCATGATTGTCGGCTGGATCGGATACAGGACCGCCGGATCGGGAACGTGGCTTGTAATCCTTGCCGCTGCGGGCGCTGTCCAACTGCTTTCCATGTACATCTTCGGTTACAACATCCTGAGAACCATCTACGGAAAGCCCCAGTTTGAGCCGATTCAATTCCATCATCACCATCATCACTGAGGCTTGCCGCTCTGTCCCAAAAGTCATGAAACATACCAGCAGGCTTCTGTATTTATTCAAGAGGTAACGGATTTCATTTATGTCTGAAAATACCGGCAATTCAAAGGGGCGTTAGAACGTATGTCCGTTTTTCGCAGTCTCTGTTATTTCCCTCTTAGCAGGGGTTAAGACGATCAACATCGAACCTGACAAAACAATGAGCCCTCCCAGAACTTGCATCCACGTAAGCGTTTCGGACAAGAATAATGCCGAACAAAGGGAAGTCACCAATGGTTCCACCATACTCAAGACAGATGCTTTGGTTGAACCGATCAAATCCAATCCGCGAAACAAACTGAACATGGCGACAATCGTCGAAAAGATTACAATCGTCAAGACGAATCCCCATACTTTGATGTCAATCCGAAAATCAATTTCCCCTAAAAACATACCTATCAAAAAGAGAGAAACAGAGGCGAATAATGCAATAAAAGCACTGGTGACGACAGGCGACAGTTGTTTCACAACACTGTGTCCCACCACGATATAAAAGGAATAGACAACAGCGGACAAGAAGGCCAAGACCACTCCATATACGTTAATCACTCCGAAAGAAGCGCCAAATAACAGAAACAATCCGAAAATCGAAAGTCCGGTCGCTGCGATAACCGGTTTTGCCATTCTTTCTTTCGAGATCAGGAGATTCAGGACGGCAACAAATATCGGACTCGTATAGAACAAAAACGCAGCCAGGGAAGCCGGTATATACGTTATCGAATGATAATAAAAAGTGGACTGAAGTGTATAAAACACCCCGCCCAACACAAACAGAGACAGAATCTGCGATTTCGTCATCCTGACTTTTTCTTTCTTGAAGAAAATATAAAGAAAGAAAAACACAGCCGATAACATAAATCGGAGAAAGAGAATGTTTGTAACAGACGCTCCGTTTTGATAAGCAAACAAAGTAAAAAGAGGCATTACCCCAAAGCCGGCAGCCGACAGGAAAACGAGCAGCACACCCAGATAAAATCTGTTCAAACCGGTTTCACCTCTATTGTTGATTTTCAAGCTGCAACCGGTTTTTCGCCTCCTGACGGTTCGTAAACCACCATTGCACCAGGAACAGGATAGTGGTCGCGGCAATAATCAGGGTCGAAGCAGCCGCCATGGTGGGATCCACTTGAGCCCGCATCTGTTCCCACATAACGCGCGGCAAAGTGGGTGTCGCAACACCCGAAATAAAGATCGTCACCACTACTTCATCCATCGAAGTGATGAACGCAAACAACGCACCGGATAAGATTCCGGGCTTAATGAGAGGAAGGGTAATTCGGAAAAAGACTCCCACCGGTGTGGAGCCCAACCCCTCTGCGGCCAATTCCAGATTCCGGTCAATTCCCTTTAGACTTGCCAGCACGGTGACGAACACGACCGGCAGGCCGAGCAGGGCGTGCGCCAAAACTAACCCCGGGATGCTCCCCACCAGATGAATTTCCGAGAAAAACCGGTAAACGGCAATTGCCACAACGATTACCGGTACCAGCATGGGAGACAGCATAACCGCCATGAACAGATTTTTTCCCTTAAACGATAAACGGCTGACGGCCAAGGCGCCCAATATTCCCAAAATTGTCGCCACCAGAGTCGATAACATTGCCACTTCCAAACTTCTGGTCAGTGATTCGACCCATAAACTGTCTCCGAAAAATTGGTTGAACCATTTTGCTGAAACACCCGGAGGCGGAAACACGAAAAAAGGCGAAGTGCTGAAGGCCATGGGAATGATGATTAGCACGGGGGTAATCAGAAAGAGAAGCAATACCCCCACGATCAGATAGAGCCACACTTTTACTCCACCTCCTTCAGTACGGAGTACTTTTTTGCGATCAGCATCGAGATCCATAACAGAATCAACGTTGTGATCAACAGAACTACGGCAATTGCGGCAGCGAAGTTCCAATTCAGGACGATATTGGTCTGCTGGAAAATCAATTGCGAAATCATCGTGTTTTCATTTCCGCCCAACAGCGCAGGCGTAATAAAATACCCGATCCCCAATACAAACACAAGCAGTGAGCCTGATAAAACTCCGGGGAGAGACAACGGCAGAAAAATGTCGACAAACGCTTTCCACGGACGGGCTCCCATCCCTTCGGCAGCTTTCAGCAGATTCCGGTCAATTCCTTCCATCACCGCATAGAGACTTAAAATCATGTATGGCACAAGAATATGTGTCATGCCGACTACTACTCCTGTCGTGTTGTAAAGGAGGTCGAGCGGTTTGTCAATAATCCCCAGGCTGAGGAGAAGTTTGTTCACCACACCGTTCTTTTGCAGCAGGACTGTCCAAGCGAATGTGCGAACCAGCAAACTGATCCAGAATGAAACCAGAATCACTCCCAGAATGATCTGCTTCCAGAGTTTTGATTCCAGCTTGGCCAAAACATAAGCGATCGGATAGGCAATCAACAGCGATACGACAGTTACGATAAAAGCGGTTTTCATGGTCAGAAACAGAACCTGTACATAAACCGGTTCCGTAAAAAAACGTGCGAACCAGGCAAAGGTAAATCCGTTTTTATCCATCACACTCAGCTTCAGGATGGAAAAAAGGGCAAACGCAAGGGTCACCAGAACATAGAGCAGAGGAATGAGCAAAAGCAGCCACTTAAGTCCGGAAATTGCAAACAGTTTGGAAACCGTGGGCACCCGAACGGGCGCCCCGACTTTCTTCTCAGTATCCAGTTGCATACCAACCCTCCGTGTTATTTGTTGAGCAGCCACTTCTCAAACCGTTCGTTAACCTGGTCAAAATTCTTGACCCACCACTCCAGATTCACAACCACCTGATTTTTTGCGTTTTCCGGAGATTGGCCGATTTTTGCGATACGATCCTTGCTTAACAGATCAAGCGCTTTTTTGTTGACAGGAGAGTAGTCGATATAATTGGCGTATGCAGCTTGATTTTCCGGCGCTACCGCAAAATTGATAAATTTCATCGCCAACTCCTTATGCTTTGTCCCTTTCGGCACCACCCAGGAGTCGCCCATCAGCAGGCCCTGGTTAAATTCAACAGCTTCCGGAGCCCCTTGCGATTGGGCAGCGCTGATCCGTCCGCTCCACGCCATCGCCAACGAAACTTCACCATTTGCGAGCAACTGAGGAGGTTGCGCACCGGCCGTCCACCATACGCTTACATCCTTTTTAATCTTGTCTAGACTCTTGAATGCACGGTCTACGTCAAGCGGGTACAGCTTGTTCGGTTCCACCCCATCCGCTAGCAACGCAGCTTCCAGTAAACCGGTCGGATACTTCCATAACGAGCGTTTTCCCGGGAACTTCTGGACATCCCAGAATTCGGTCCACGTCTTCGGATGCTTGCCGGTCGGGAAAGAATTCGTATTGTACGCGATAACTGTCGAGAAAAGTTCCGCTCCAATCCCGTAATCGTGGACAAACTCAGGCATCACGTCATTTTTATGCTTGATAATGTCATAGTCGAGTTTTTCCAAAAGTCCTTCATTCGCCCCGCGAATCACGAAATCACTGTCAACGTCGGCCACGTCAATGTCGACGTTCCCGGACTGTACCATCGCTTTGAGCTTACCGTAGTCGGTAGGAGTGACCAGGTTGATTTTCACGCCGAACTCTTTCTCGAATTTTTCATAGATTCCCTTTTTGTGGGCTTCTGTGTTGGCCCCGCCCCAGTCCATAATGTTAAGTACCTTGTCGCCTCCGTTGCCGGTGCTGTTGCTGTTGCCTGATGCATTTGACTTCGTGTCCGTGCTGCCACAACCGACTGACATCATGACCAGGCTTGCAGCAAGGCCAAAACCAAATAACTTTTTCAACATACAAGTTCCCCCTGTTTTTGATTTTCTTCAATACCTTCGTTGCTGTATCGGATCAGGCATCCCTGTCATCCGCAATTACGGGCTTACTCGGCGATTACTACTACATCTTCGCTGTTCCAGCCTACCAGTACTTCTCTGTCATGCAACCGGGATGACTGGACGGCCGGCAATTTGATGAGCAGCTCTTTGCCGAAGTGAGTGGTCGCTCTTACCTTGAGAGCCTCACCCACATAGATTTTTTCATCAATCGTGACCGGGAGAGTCGTTTGATATTCGCCGTTTTCCGAAGCAATCCGGATATTTTCCGGTCGTACGGCAACACATACCGTTCTGTCTGAGGTATGATTGAATAATAGAGATCTGTTGGACTGACCGGTTATGTAAAAATTGGAATCGATCATAATATTGGCCATACCGTTCTTGATCTCTGTAACCTTTCCATCCAGCAAATTCATCTCTCCAATAAATGTTGCAACAAAGCGGTTTTTCGGACTTGTATACAAATTTTCCGGCGTATCGATCTGTTCAATTCTTCCGTTGTTCATCACGCAGATCCGATCAGACATGGTTAATGCTTCTTCCTGATCATGGGTTACACTTATGGTGGTAATCCCTACCTTTTCCTGAATATGTTTGATTTCTAATTGCATCTGTTGGCGAAGTTTTTTATCAAGTGCGGAGAGAGGTTCATCCAGCAAAAGCAGCGGCGGATTAAAAACAATCGCTCGCGCCAGGGCAACACGCTGCTGCTGTCCTCCCGAAAGCTGTTTTGGATAGCGTGAACCATGGGCGCTTAGATGAACAAGATCGAGAACCCGATTGACTTCCCGCGTAATATCCGCTTTCGGCCATTTGCGGATTTTCAATGGATAGGCGATATTTTCAAAAACAGTCATATGAGGAAACAGTGCGTAATTTTGAAACAGCATTCCGATATTCCGTTGAAAAGCTTTCATCCTTGTGATGTCCTGTTCATTGAGATAAATACTGCCCTCACTCGGCTCTTCAAATCCGGCAATTAGCTTCAACAAGGAGGTTTTTCCGGAACCGCTGGGTCCCAAAATCGTCAGGAATTCCCCTTTTTGAACGGATAAACTTACATTGTCCACAGCTCGGAATTTCTTGTAATACTTGGTGACTTCTGAAAGTTGAAGACTCGCTCCCGCTGCCATGACAATACCCCCTTTGCAAGATTTCCGTGATTACAAATTCCCGTCGCGCCTGGCTACCGCCAACAGACTGATAAACTCGTAAGCGACAGCCGCTGCGGTGAGTGCTGTCACTTCCGACGGATCAAGGGCGGGCAATACCTCCACAACGTCAAATCCGACAAATTGCAAGCCTGTCAGCCTGCGTAACATATACTGTGCTTCCGCACTCGTAAAGCCGGCAATTTCCGGGGTTCCCGTACCCGGAGCGTAGACTGGGTCGAGAAAATCTATATCAAATGTGAGGAATGCTTTCGATTTTCCAACCCGTTCATGAATTTGGCGGATCGTTTCTTCGAAGCCGATTTCACGCACTTCGTCAGCAGTAATCACCTGAAACCCGAGATCACGTGCTTCCTCTATATCATTTGGATCGTATACGGTGCCACGCATACCGATTTGAATAGAGCGCGAAGGGTCGATGATCCCTTCTTCAACGGCCCGCCGGAACGGGGTTCCGTGTGTATACTTTTCTCCCCAATATTCATCCCATGTATCGCCATGCGCATCAAAGTGAACAAGCGATAACGGTCCGTGCACAGCTGCAATTGCCCGCAGCTGCGGCAGGGATACGGAATGATCCCCGCCTAATGTAATCGGAACTGCCCCTTGCTCCACCCATGCCTGCACATGACTCGTTATGTTGAGATGGCTTTGCTGTGTATTTCCCGGAATCACCATAATATCTCCGCCGTCAACCCCATCCAAATAGTCGCTTGGCCTGATTCGGTGAAATATGTTGGATGGGCGCAACAGGGTGGAAATCCGCCGGATCGCTTCCGGTCCGAATCTGGCACCGGTTCGGTAACTGGCTGCCGTGTCAAAGGGCGCGCCCAGGATGACAAAATCTTTTTTCTCCGGTTCAGCCTGATAGGGCAGCCGCATAAAGGTGCGAATCCCGCTGAATCTTGGTGTCGCGTGCAAATTTGGAACAGAAAATGGAGTTGCTTGTTTGCTTGACATTGTTTAGTCCCCCTTGAAAAGTTTTTGGTAACGGCTTAATTTGCGGACGATGGTGGATTGGTTGACTTTCAGCACTTCCGCCATTTTGTAGGTCGTCCCGTATTCTTCATGAGCCCTCCGCAATAACTCGGCTTCCACCATTTCCACCGCATGTTTGAGCGGAACGATCCCATTTACGGAAACAGCTGTTGACGGCCTTGCATTGGTCTGGAATCCGTCAGGCAAATCCGTGATTCGGATCATTGAACTTTCCGAGGTTAACACGAGACGTTCGATCAAATTTTCAAGCTCCCGAATGTTGCCCGGCCAACGATAGCGCAGAAAAATTTCCCGGACTTCCGAATCGATCATTTTTTGCAATCCGTATCGACGATTAAACCTGTCCAGGTAAAGATCAATTAACAACGGTATCTCTTCTGTACGATGGCGCAGAGGAGGAACGTGAATCGGGATTACGTTCAGGCGAAAGAAAAGATCTTCACGAAACTTTCCAGTTTCTACCAAATATTTGAGATCCTGGTTGGTTGCCGCAATAATCCGAATATTTGACTGTCGAACCGTCTCTCCCCCAACCCGCCGAAATTTATGTTCCTGAATAACCTCCAGCAATTTGACCTGGATTGGCAGAGGCAGTTCGCCTATTTCATCGAGAAAAAGAGTCCCTCCTTCCGCTAATTCGATGAGTCCTTTTTTTCCCTCTTTACGGGCACCGGTGAACGCACCTCCTTCATACCCGAACAATTCCGATTCAAACAGTGCATCCGGAATTGCCCCGCAGTTCACCTGAATAAACGGTTTTCCTTTCCGGGAGCTCCACTCATGGATCAGTGCGGCAATTTTACTTTTTCCTACACCGGATTCACCTGTTATCAAAAGAGTGGAATCGACCGGAGCGACCTTGCTGACCACTGCCACCATCCGTTGCATTGATTCGGATTGAACCACAATCTGGGTCTCGCCAACTGTTTTTGTCAATTCAACCAATTCAGTGCGGTAGGTGGACAATAAGGACTCGGTTTCTTCCAATCGCCGCTCCAATATTTTAAAATCTGTCAAATCGCGACTGTTAAATATAATTCGCACGATATTCCCCGCCTCATCAAACACAGGGTTGCCGGTAACATACAAGGTTTTGCCGTTTTTGGCTGTCTGTACCCCGGACATCTTCCTCTTGTGTTTGATTACCAACGGTGTCAAAGGAGGATTGAAAAAACCGGACTTGCTGAGATCTTCCACTTTTTTTCCGATCAATTGGTCGGCTGTTGCTCCATACAGTTTTTCACCTGCGGGATTTACCCGAAGACAAACTCCCTCCCCATCTGTAACAAAAATCTCGTCAAACGACGAATTGAATATCTCTTCCAGTTCTTGGTTGCTGCTCTGAAGACGTTCAAGTTCCGTAACATCATTTAAATACCAGAGATGGAACGAGCTGTATCCGGTATATATACAATGGTACGTGTACCCATTGACAACCAGCTTTCCATCCTCCGTTCCCAGTTTCAAGAGTTGCTCTCTTACCTTCTCGATAGAAAAAGAGGAATGCGCTTTTTGATTGGCAAACAACACATTTCCGTTATCGTCCAACAAAAGAATCGGTTGCGGGATTCGATCGATCAGAATTAAAAGCGTTTCTTTTGACAGTTGCAGACTTCCCGCCATCCTGCTTCCCCCTCACAGAAAAAATTATGCAATTTCTGTGCCAATAAAAAAACAATTTATGTGATGTAAACTAACATCGTATTCCAATAAATATAATGCATAATAGAATTAATATTTAGAATTCTATGCCCAATATCCTCTTTCCTGCTTATAAAGAGAAGGTATTTCAAGCAATTCCAAATTGCATCAATAAATGCAATTCAGCATTAAATCAAACAAATAAATACCCGACCATCGGATCGGGTTAGGAAATCGTTTCGCTTTAATTCTTTACAAAGTCGGCAAAAACCTCTTTGATTACGTCAAGACCTTCTTCCAACTGCTCATCGGTAATTACCAACGGAGACAGAATCCGGATAACGTTTCCATAGAGGCCGGCCCCCATCACGATTACCCCACGGCGGTTGCATTCCTGAATGATCCGGCCTGCCAATTCCTTATCCGGCTCTTTTGTGTCGTCTTTTACCAGTTCAATTGCACACATGGCTCCCAAGCCGCGAACATCACCGATCACAGAATACTTTTGCTTCATCTGAAGGAATCGGGACATTATTTTTTCCCCGATCACATTCGCTCGCTCAACAAGTCTATCCTCTTCCATCATTTCGATCACTTTCAGGGCGGCAACACAACCGAGCGGACTTCCCCCGTACGTACCGCCAATTTCTCCAGGCGAAGGACGATCCATAATTTCAGCCCTTCCCGTAACCGCACTGATCGGCAGACCGGCGGCAATCGACTTTGACATGGTCATCAGATCCGGAACCACATCGAAATGTTCCATTGCAAACATCTTGCCTGTCCGGCCAAATCCAGTCTGAACCTCATCGGCAATCAGCAGGATCCCGTATTTATCGCAAATATTTCTGACGCCCTGTACAAAAGTCTTGGAGGGGACAACGAATCCCCCTTCCCCCTGAACCGGTTCCATTATAATGGCCGCCACCTCTTCCGCCGGTACTTCCGACAGAAAAAAGTTCTCAAGCCGCAGCAGGATTTCCTGGTCCAGTTGGTCGGGTGACGTTCCTTTAGGACGGCGGAAATAATATGGATAAGCCATCTTGTAGGTATCGGGAGCAAATGGGCCAAAGCCAAACTTGTAGGGTTTTACCTTGCTAGTGAGCGACATTGCAAGCAAGGTCCGGCCGTGAAATCCTCTCTCAAACGAAATAATCGCTTTTCGGCCCGTGTATTTCCGGGCGATCTTCACCGCATTTTCCACTGCTTCCGCCCCGCTGTTCAGGAAAAACGTTTTCTTCGCATGCGAACCGGGCGTAATTTCATTGAGCTTTTCCGCCAGTTTGACATATGGTTCATACATCATTACATGAAAACAGGGGTGGATATAGTAATCAAGTTGTTCCTTCAAAGCTTCCACCACTTTACGGGGACAATGTCCGGCATTCAGGCTGCCGATCGCTCCGGCAAAGTCAATGAATGTATTACCGTCCACATCTGTAAGTAAAGCCCCTTCCCCTTTCTCCGCAAAAGTAGGAACTGTATTAAAAGGACCACGGGGAACGTTTTGCTCTTTTCTTTCCAACAGCTCTTTCGCTTTTGGACCCGGGATCGTCGTATTCATTCTGATAAACCTTCTTGCAGTTGTGTTCATTGTAACAACTCCTTTTATTGATAATGGTTGAAGATTGAGAATGGGAGCAATCTGAAGAACTATTTAATAGAACTATTTAATGCAATATCTGTGCCAACAACGCCTATCAATGAGCACTTTAACCCATAACTCATTTCCATTCCTGATCTCTCATAGATTTGGTAAATAAATTAATCCGCCATTTGCGCGAAAAAAAAAACTGCCTTGAAGGCAGCACAGAGATTCAGTTGCAGCCACATTCGCCGCAGTTGCCGCAGCTTTCTTCCGTGAAAAGGTCATTCAGCATCTGCACGACCGCCTCGGGGTTTTTGCCCGATTGCATGCAGCCTTCTTCGATCGTTTGATGGGCGCCGCAGCAGGTGTCGATATTCAATGCGGCCAACACCTGCATGGATTGGGGGTACTTCTCCAACACCTTCTCAATAATCGTTTCTTTTGTGATCTTCATCCGCTGGCCTCTCCTTTCCTTACAGCCGCCGGAGGGGGACAGCCCGCCCGCCGACGACCCTCGCACAAGTTCGACTATTTCTTCCGAATCCGAACCTTGGCCGATCCATCTTCCAACTGCTCAACCTCGTAGGGATACCCCTGCTCTTCCAGCTTGGGGAAAAGGAAGACGGGCACCCGGTCGTTGTGGATCTCCAGCACTTCGCCGGCTTGCATTTCATTCAGCTTGGCCAACGTGCGCAACTGGGGTTCCGGCGGGAACAACCCCCTGTTGTCCAAACGGTAAGTAACCGATTTTTCTGGCAAAGCTTCCATGGCCTCCAACTCCTCTTCCTTCGGAATTCCCTTGAATTCAAAAGTCACCGTGTAACCGAACAGTCCCGCTTTGTCCACATGGGCCTCATACCCTTTCTTGCGCATGAAAGAAATAAGCGGGAGCGGCTTGAAAGGAGCTTTGACGACCATGCCCTGGCCGGGTGCCAGGCTGTTTACCTTCTCCATCATTGTACCGTATAGATGGGGACCATTTTTTAACAAAGATTTGACATCTACATGGAGCGGGTCCATCCTTGCCCCTCCTTACCGGCGAAGAGCCGCTTTCGCCGCGTCCGACATCATGGACGGATTCCAGGGGGGTGACCAGACCACTTGCACATTAACGTTCTTGACACCCGACACACGCTCCGCCGCGAACCGCACCGCTCTTGCCATCTGGTCGTGCAGCGGGCAGCCCATGGTGGTGAGGGTCATGGTAATCTCCACGTCTTCACCGTTTACCTCCACCTTGTAAATCAGCCCCAAATCCACCACGTTGATGCCAAGTTCCGGGTCAATCACTTCCCTCAGCCGTTCCTGCACTTCCTCTTGAATCGTCATTTGAATCTCCTCCTTTTGCGTTTCTTTAAATCGGAACGATTACTTTCACCATTTGGGATACGAATACCGCCACCGCAACAGCCAGCAACCCGAACCCGCCATAGACAGCAGCAGCCACCCCCATTCCGATTCCTGCCAATGCTGTCGCCAATCCGGCATTGTAGAGAACCGCCACCACACCCGTAATCTTCTCGTTCACCATGTCCTTCAGCATGGGCACCGGTTGCCGGCCGACCTTGTCTGCATAGCGTTCGTTCCAGATCAGGAACGGGACGATTTTGTACAAGTAACCCATAATGGTCTGGGACAACCATCCCAGGAAAAATGCCAGCCCCAGCGCCGTGATGAGTCTGCTGCCGAAACCGGACCCGAGCCATCGAACGGTTAAAATCGCAAGAACCAGGCCCGCCAGCCAGACAATCGCCACAACCGCCATCGCCATCGGCAGTTCCAGCTTGCCGCGCATCCGGTGCTTGTAAATATCCGCCACGTCCACCCCAAACAACAGAATCCCTGCAAGAAACACTGCCAATCCGGCAGCCTGAACCCATTCACTGTTTGTCAAAGCCCCCATTGCAGTCGCTCCAATCGCCCCATGGAGCAGGAACAGAATCAACGTCTGCCTCCTCTCACTGAACCCGTGGGAGAGGGTGAACATCGGAAACAACTTGTAAGTAAATCCAATGATCAACATCGTAAACCAGCCGATCAAGCCAGCCCATATGTGAATCGTAAAGATGGCCGGATAGAACTTTAGTCCAATCCCCATTCCAATCATCAATAGTTGGCTGATTCCCAGCAATGCTGTCAAAGCCAGATACAACACTGCCGAAATCACAAACCAAAACATGGGATTCCGGGACTTCACCCGCATCATGGAACGGACAATGTTGAAGGCAAACAACAATACGGCAAACATTGCAATCCCGCCGAATGTCCGCAAGCCGGATACCCAATAGGAGGCAAAGGAAACCACGAAACCGGCGACTCCTGCCGTGTAAATCCAGTGATTGAAGACTGCCAGTCTGTCATGGCGGATACCAACCTGAAAGGCCACAGGGATCAGTTGGTACATCGCACCCTGAGCCAGCATTGTGGCCCACCCGAGCACCACCAGATGCACCAGCGCCAGTACAACGGGAGTACGGTAATCCCCCCTTGCCAAATCGGGCATAGCATATAAAAACATACCCGCAGCCGCCAACCACCCCAACAAACCGGCCGCTACATAGCGCAGTACGGTTCGAAACGGCAGCAGGGGCACGGAACCAACGCCGGATATGTTCATGTGAGTCATCCCCTTTCACATTTTCAAAATACTACAAGCAAGGTATTTGTGTTGTGATTTTTGTCATGTGATTGTGTGATACTACTCGAGAGGTGAAGCATATGGCAGTATCCCCAAAGCTCCGGGAATTCTGGAACAAATCTTTGAGTACGATGCCGAAAAAAGAGGTTCAGGCAAAGCTCAGGAACATCGGTGTCAATTTGCCGACCGGGAACCTGTCGGAGGATGAGACACGCAAACTTCTTTACGGATTTCTCGCACGGCTCGACGAACCCATTCAGGAAGAAGCCATCCAAATGTTTGCAAAGCAACAAATTTAGGAACCAAAAAGTCCTTGGTCTGGCCAGCAGGAAGACCAAGGACTTTCAGTTCGTCACGAATCAACCGGATCGGTTGACGCTAGCGGTTTCTTCTCCATGTCACCCAATCACCTCGCGGGATCGGCATTGCGTTTTGTTCCAGCCATTGCAGTTTGCCCGGAACAAAAACATATATATAGCACTCTTTCGGGATTCCCGATCGGGTTAAGACGGTGACAGACTTTCTCTCATAAAGGTTGCGGGGATCATTCGGCCCGTAATAATCCTCCAGTTCGTCCAGAATGGCCAGAACCTTGTCCTGTTCATCAACCCCCAGCAACTCACCCCGGACGTCGACCGAATCCATGCCGCCGGGGAGATCCTTTGCCAGAACCAGAGCAGGATAGCCTTCCGGCAACTGATACAATTTTCCGCGGATAAAAGCAGGTTTTACATCCCGTACATATCGGCCGATCAAGTGGTGATACATCTCACCCGGCCGAAGGGTTCCGTATACAAACACGTATCGCATGCCACTATACCCCGTTTCTTGATACCGATCCTACCGAAGAAAGGCAACTGCCCTTTCTAAATTGATTATACCCGCTCCGTTTCCGGATAAATACCGGGAACACAAGAAAAAAGCCTGGGAGACCGGATCCCCCAGGCTTGCTAGATCTCAATTCCCGTTTCTTTGCAGGCATGCTCCCATGACGGGTAGTAATAAGAAGCGTGCCGCAAAAGTTCCGGGTCTTCTTTCTTAATGTTTCGCTTGGTCATGTTCGCTCCGCTTCGGTGCATTTGCCTGATCTTCTCGAGAACCTGCTCTGCGGTCAGACTCAACTCCATTTTGATCGACCTCGCTTGGTTAAGAGTAGAACCACAGTTAATATTGTTCCCTTTTTTCCAGAATTATACTCAGTTCACCTGACGGGTCCTTCCCTCCCAGTATTGATCCCGCAGCGTACGCTTGAGGATCTTGCCGGCGCCTGACTTGGGAAGCGCTTCCACGAAATCAACCGATTTCGGCACCTTGTAATTGGCCAGCCGTGTTCCGCAGAACTCGATCAATTCCTCCGCCGAAACCGTTTGTCCCGGTTTCAGAACGACTACCGCCTTGACCGCTTCTCCCCATTTTTCATCCGGCACTCCGATAACAGCCGCCTCCAAGACGGCAGGATGCTGGTAAATCACATTCTCCACTTCGACAGAATATACGTTCTCGCCGCCGGTAATGATCATATCCTTCTTCCGGTCGATGATGTAGACAAACCGGTCTTCATCCATGGCCCCCATGTCCCCGCTCCAGTACCACCCGTCCTTCAGCGCAGCAGCCGTTTCTTCCGGCCGGTTCCAATATCCTTTCATGATGTTTGGCCCCCGGGCGATGATTTCACCCACAACCCCGTAGGGAACTTCTCTTCCCTCCGGGTCGACAATCTTTAGATCGACATTGAACAGCGCTTGGCCGCAGGAAGCAAGTCTTCGCGTGTCTTTCTGACTTCCGTCCACCACATGATGTTCCGAGCGCAGAATCGTTAGGCACGGTGATGCCTCAGTCATCCCGTAAGCCTGGAAAAACTCGCATCCGAGAACTTCAATCGCCTTTTTCAGCACCTCCGCGGGAATTGGAGACGCCCCGTACATTAATTTCTTTAATGACGACAGAGTATAGCTGTTTACATCCGGATGATTGACCACCATATTGATCATTGTCGGAACCAGGAGCACACTCGTTACATGCTCCCGCTGGATCGTCTCAAGAACCAGTCTGGGATCAAATGACCTGATATGGGCGTGGATGCCGCCAACCATTGTAACAGCAAATGTGCTGGCGCCATCGGCAGCATGGAACATGGGAGCTGCGTGCAAGTACACGTCATCGTGACGATATCCGATTGCCACCGCTACCTGATAGGCATTCACCGCAAGGTTCTTGTGTGACAGCATAACCCCCTTGGGCAGCCCGGTTGTACCCCCTGTATAATAAATCCCGGCCAAATCGTCATCTGCCAGCGCTGCTTCCCGCAACGAAACAGGTTCACTCACCAAGTCTTCGTAAAATACAGCGTTTGCCTCGGCAGCCGGTACCTCCTCGGCCAGCACGTAATGGCTAATCGCAGGCAATTCTGCCCTCAGTCGGGAAACGACAGGTATGAATTCCCGGTGAAAGAACAGAACTTTCGCCCCCGCGTCGTTTAAAATAAAGGAAATTTCCGGCGGTGCCAGCCGGATGTTCAGTGGCACCACAACCGCCCCCAGCAGGAAGCTTGCGTAAAAAATCTCCAGGTATCGAAAACTGTTAAACATCAACAGGCCGACGCGGTCCCCTTTTTCCACACCCATCTCCTGCAGCTTGCCGGCCAGCCTTTTGACCCGTTCGCCAAACTCCCCGTATGTGAATTTGGCATCCCCGTCAATAATGCCTACTTTGTTTGCATTGTTGAGCACAGTGTTGCGAAACTGAGTTGTCAACAGCATAAAATCGGTTCCTCCCCCGGCGAAAATAATGGTCATTCTCTGTATTCCAGAAAATTCTGCACTTTTGAGCCAAATCCTTCTTCTGGTCGATAAATTTCTATGTGAGACCCAAGACAAGTATGAAGAGGAATACATGGGGCCGCCTGAACGCCCATCCCAAGTACCCTGTGATGGGCGTCCCCGTAATCAATACACCAATTGTCCGTTGGAGACCACTGTTTTTCCTTTTTTAATCACCGTATCCACATGGTTGATGCCAAAATGGTAGGGCAGGTAGGCAAGGTTGGGAGCGTTATAGATCACCAAATCCGCCTGTTTGCCCGGCTCCAGACTTCCGATGACATCCCCGCGTCCGATCGCATAAGCGGCGTTGATCGTCATGGCAGTGATCACTTCTTCCGGCGTCATTCTCAAGTTGAGACACCCGAGCGTCATCACAAGCTGCAGGGATTCCGTCGGGGAACTGCCGGGGTTGTAATCGGTAGACAGCGCGACTGGCACTCCCATTTCGATCATCTTACGGGCCCTTGCGTGCTTCTGCAAACGCAGGTTAAAAGAGGTAGCCGGCAGACAAACTGCAATCACGCCTCCCTGCCGCATTTGCTCAAATCCTTCATCTGTTGCTGCAAGCAGGTGTTCGGCGGAAATGCACTCCAGTTCACCCGCCAGCTCCGCTCCTCCCATCGGCTCAATCTCATCGGCGTGGATTTTGCAGCCGAATCCCATCTCTTTCGCAGCGGTCAGGATTCGTCGCGACTGCTCCACGGTAAAGACCCCGTGTTCACAGAACACGTCGCAGAACTCGGCCAGTCCCTGCCGTTTCACTTCCGGCAGCATTTCATGGATGACGAGATTCACGTAGTCGCCGGATCGCCCCTTGTAATCTTCCGGCACTGCATGGGCGCCCATAAACGTGGAAACCAGATCCGCCGGATGGGTCTCGTTCACTCTTTTGGCCACACGAAGCTGCTTGAGCTCGTCTTCCAGCGTCAATCCGTAACCGCTTTTTGCCTCAACGGTGGTGGCTCCATAAAGCAGCATGATGTCCAGACTTCTGCGGGCTTTCCGGTAAAGTTCCTCTTCGGTTGCCCTCCGGGTGGCCCGCACCGTACTCAGAATTCCGCCGCCCTGGGCCAAAATGTCCAGATAGGATACGCCCTGGAGTTTTAAAGCGAGTTCATGTTCGCGGGACCCGCCGTGGACCAGATGGGTATGCGGATCCACCAGCCCCGGCGTGACCAGGCGGCCTTGTGCATCCAGTTCTTCTGCAACATAGAGACCGGTAATCCGGTCGCGCACCTCTTTCTCCGGACCTGCTGCGACAATTTTTCCATCCGCAATGGCCACCGCTCCATTTTCCAAATGGGACACTTCCGACATCGCTTCTCCGGCACGGGGACCCGGATGACCCTGCATCGTCACCAGATTTCCGATATTGTAAACCAGCAAATCCACTTGCTGCACGTTCATGACTTCCACCCTTCCAAAAACCAAGCTGCCCGAAGCTCTCTTCGGGCACGCTTGGATTGTTGTTCTGACACATTCCGGTTAGATTCCGAGCATGGGAACGCGAATTCCATGTTTCTTGGCGGTTTCAATCGCCAACTCATACCCTGCATCCGCATGGCGGATCACACCCATCCCCGGGTCGCTGTTCAACACGCGGGACAGCCGTTCTTCCGCTTCCTTGCTGCCGTCCACAACGACCACCATGCCTGCGTGAAGCGAGTATCCCATTCCGACGCCGCCGCCATGGTGAACTGATACCCACGATGCGCCCGCCGACGTATTCACGAGCGCGTTGAGGATCGCCCAGTCTCCGACAACATCGCTGCCGTCCTTCATGGCTTCCGTTTCCCGATTCGGAGAAGCGACGGAACCGCAGTCAAGATGGTCGCGGCCAATCACTATCGGAGCGGAAAGTTCGCCTTTTCTCACCATATCGTTGATGGCCAGCCCCATTTTTACCCGTTCACCGTACCCCAACCAGCAAATCCGTGCCGGCAATCCTTGGAACGCCACCTTCTCGCGTGCCATGGTGATCCAGCGGCGGAGATGCTCGCTTTCCGGGAACAACCGGAGCACCAGTTCATCAGTCTTATAAATGTCTTCCGGATCGCCCGACAGCGCTGCCCAGCGGAATGGGCCTTTCCCTTCACAGAACAGCGGACGGATGTACGCCGGAACAAATCCGGGGAAGTTAAACGCGTCTTTGACGCCTTCATCCAATGCGACCTGGCGGATGTTGTTGCCGTAGTCAAATACGACGGCCCCAAAATTCTGCAGATTCAGCATGGCCTGTACATGGGCAGCCATCGACTGTTTCGACAGCCGCACATATTCTTTCGGATCTTTCTTCCGCAATTCGGCTGCCGCTTCCAGTGAGAATCCGGCCGGAACGTAGCCGTTCAGGGGGTCATGCGCCGAAGTCTGATCAGTCACAAAATCAGGAACAATCCCTCGTCTTACGAATTCCGGATAAATTTCCGCCGCGTTGCCGAGAAGTCCAATCGACAACGGTTTTTCTTGTTCTTGTGCTTCCCGTGCCAACATCAAGGCTTCATCCAGATCCCGCACCATCACGTCCAGATAACGGGTTTCAATACGGCGCTGAATCCGTTCCGGATCCACCTCGACACAGATGGCAACCCCATCATTCATTGTCACGGCAAGCGGCTGGGCGCCTCCCATGCCTCCCAGTCCCGCTGTCAGGGTCAAAGTGCCTTTTAGAGTGCCATGTGCATGCTGGCGGGCCGCCTCGGCAAATGTTTCAAACGTGCCCTGCAGAATCCCTTGCGTGCCGATGTAAATCCAGCTTCCCGCCGTCATCTGGCCGAACATCATCAAGCCTTTCTTATCCAGCTCATGGAACGTTTCCCAATTGGCGTAAGCAGGTACCAGAACCGAGTTGGAGATCAGGACCCTCGGCGCCAACGGATGCGTTTTGAAAATCCCGACCGGTTTGCCCGATTGGATCAGCAGGGATTCGTCCGCTTCCAAATGGGTCAGACACTCCACAATCTTGTCGAAGCAGTCCCAATTGCGCGCAGCTTTCCCGATTCCGCCGTATACCACAAGGTCTTCCGGCCGTTCCGCAACTTCCGGGTCAAGATTGTTCATTAACATCCGGAGAGCGGCTTCCTGCTGCCAACCTTTTGCTGTCAACTGAGTGCCGCGCGGTGCACGAATGGTACGATTGTTCACTATTGTCATCCTTATCTCTCCCATCCCAGATTCATTTCCTTTACTTTCCTCGTTTCATGTACCCTGCCAGGAATGTCAGAATCGTATACAATGCGGTTCGCACGGTAGCTCTGCGGGGATCCTGCACCGGATCCACACACACAATATCAAATCCTTTGACTTTCGGATTCTGCCCGAGGATGTGGACAGCCTCGAACAACTGCCAGGATGTCATTCCCGCCGGCACCATCGCCGGCACTCCCGGAGCGTAGGCTTGGTCCAGGACGTCCATGTCGACCGTCACATAGATGGCGTCCGTGCCGTTCCCAGCGACCGCCATGGCCTGTTCCACAATCGGCTCGATCCCTTCTCTTGCCACCTGCCGGGCAGTGAATTGGGTAATTCCTTGCGAAACCGCATATTCACGATACGGCTTGGAATTGGCAAAACTGTGAATCCCGATTTGCGCGATATGCTTCCCTTCGACCGTTCCCGATTCGAGCAGTCCCCGGATCGGGGTACCGTTGGAGGGCCCGCCGTCCTCAAGATTCCGCACATCCATATGGGAATCGATCTGGACAATGCCGACGGGTCCGGGATACCGTTTCTTGAACGCTTTCACCGACGGGCAGGTAACCGAATGATCGCCTCCCGCGATGATCGGAAACAGATTTGGCAGAGCCTGATACACATTGGTCAGTCCCTGTTCGATATTGGCGTGACATCTCTGCAGATCGGTAACATGCATCTGAATATCGCCCATATCGCGGGCGTTCAATTCCTGCAAATCCACATCATAGTCAATGCTGTACGTTGTCACATTCGGGAACAGCTCGCGCAATGCGTTCGGTGTCATGGAGGCGCCCGATACGCTGATCGAGGTCTTTGAGAGCGGTACGCCGATAAACCCGATTTCGACTTCGTCTTCCCCTTCCCAAGGCACGAGCCACTGGGCCACTTTCGTTTCATACCGGTCGCGCCAGTTTGACCGGCGCACCAGCTCGGGCGGGTTGAGCAAATGGATCTTTTTCAAACTATCACCCCTCAAAATACGGAATTAAGCGCCCAAGTAAGCTTTCTTGACAATGTCTTGCTTGCGCAGATTATCGGCCGTATCGTTGAAGCGAATCTCACCGTTCTCCAGGACATA
This sequence comes from Effusibacillus lacus, assembly GCF_002335525.1. NCBI lineage: Bacteria > Bacillati > Bacillota > Bacilli > Caryophanales > Alicyclobacillaceae > Effusibacillus > Effusibacillus lacus. Next base: position 51,755 of record NZ_BDUF01000011.1, on the reverse strand, counting down.
GCAGCGGTCCGCAACCGATAAAGCCATGCTCGCATTCTGCTCCACCAACAGGATCGTCATGCCGCGTTCTTTGATTTCGCGTATCGTCTTGAAGATATCTTTCACCACAATCGGGGCAAGTCCCATCGACGGTTCATCGAGAATCAACAGCTTCGGATCGGCCATCAGCGCCCGTCCGATCGCCAGCATCTGCTGCTCTCCGCCGCTCATTGTCCCCGCCAGTTGATTCTTTCTTTCCGCCAATCGCGGGAACAAATGATAGACAAAATCCGTTTCCTGCTGCAGGATCGACTTTGAAATCTTGCGGGAGTAGGCGCCCATCAGGAGATTGTTCGCAACCGTCAGCTTCGGGAACACCCGTCTTCCCTCCGGCACCATGACAATTCCTTCTTTTACGATTTTATGGGTGGGCAGTCCGTTGATTTCTTTCCCGTTGTAGCGGATGGAACCGCGGGAAGGGATTACGCCGCAAATCGCGTTCAGGGTGGTGGTCTTTCCAGCGCCGTTTGATCCGATCAGGGATACAACTTCCCCTTTCCGGACATGCAGGGACAGGCCGCGTACCGCTTGAATGCCGCCATAGGATACGTCCAGTTTTTCTACCTCTAACATTCAGACCACCTCCGTCATCTCTTCTTTACCGATATAAGCCTCGATGACATCCGGATTCTCTACGATTTCCTGCGGCGTGCCGTCCGCAATTTTGATCCCGTGATCCAATACGGCCACGCGGTCGCACAAACCGACAACCATTGCCACATTATGTTCAATCAGAATCACGGTGGTTCCGTTTTTGCGAATCTGCCGGATCAGGGACGACATTTCCTGCACCTCTTCCGCGTTCATCCCCGCAGTCGGTTCATCGAGCAGCAGAAGCTTCGGTTTTGAAACAAGGGCCCGCGCAATTTCCACACGTCTTTGATTTCCGTAAGAAAGGCTGCCGGCAAGACTCCCCTCATATCCTTTCAGACCTACTGTCTCGAGAATGCGCAGGCTCTCCTCCTCTGTCAGTCTCTCTTCTTCCTTTGCCCTCTTCAGACCGAGAATGGAAGACCACAGACCCGATGAGGTCTTGCCAAACATGCCGACCTTCACATTCTCCAGAACGGTTTCTTCCTTCAACAACCTTATATTCTGAAACGTTCTCGATATTCCGCAGTTCGCAATCTGGAAAGGCTTCAGCCCGTGAATCGCCCTACCTTCAAACTCAATCGATCCTTCGTCCGGTACGTAAAGACCGGTCAAGATGTTAAAAAAGGTGGTTTTTCCTGCCCCGTTCGGTCCGATCAGCCCCAGGATCTCTCCCTGACGGACTTCCAGATTGACCCCGTCAACCGCCAGCAATCCGCCAAACTGTTTGGTGATACCCTGAACCTTAAGCAACGTGACCACCTTCCTTCGCCTTTGCTTTACGGAAAAAGCGGAACTGCGACCGTTTGATGCCAAAATTGCCGAACAATCCCTTTGGCTTGAAGCGCATGACCAGCACCATCAACAGTCCGTAAAGCATCATTTTGTAGATATCAAGGTACTTGGGATCAATCAGGTCAAATTCAAAGATCCGGAAAATTTCGGGCAGAAAATACAGCAGAGTGACGCCAAAAATCGTTCCCCGAATGCTTCCGAGCCCTCCCAGCACCACCATGCTGAGAACAGTCGCCGACACTGAAAATCCGAAGGACTCGGCGCTGATGAACGAAACTTTGTGAGCGAACAGGCTTCCTGCAAGACCTGCATACGCTCCCCCGATGGCAAATGCAAGAACCTTATAATAGGTCGTATGAATTCCCATAGCTTGCGCCATCGTCTCATCTTCACGAATGGTTCTCCATGCCCGGCCGATCCGCGAGCCGGTCATTTTCTTCAACGCGTAAATGGCGAGCAGCATCACGACTGTTGAGAGAATGAGATATCCGGCATTTTTCAACTCGATACCAAATATCGACGGTGCGGGAATCGAATCAATTCCGAAGGCGCCCCCGGTAATTGCAGCGTTTTTAAAAAACGACTGGACGATCAGTCCCAACCCCAATGTGGTAATTGCCAGAAAATCCTCGCGTACCCGGAGACTCGGCAATCCCAGCACCGCACTTACAACAAACGTGATTCCGATCGACACTATCATCGAGATCCAGGGATTCACGCCGTAGGTGACTGTCAGTATGGCTGACGAATACGCACCAATCCCGAAAAAGGCTGCATGCCCGAGAGAGACCTGACCCGCATAGCCTGTAATGAGATTTAAACCGAGGCCAAGCAATATATAGATGATCCAGAAAATCACGATATCGACGTAATAGGGATTCAAAATCGCATCCAATTGCAATCACCTACACTTTCTCAACGTTTTGGCCAAACAGTCCGGATGGTTTGACCAGGAGGATTGCAATCAATATCACAAACGCAATTGCGTCTTTATCGATAATCATCCCTGTCAGAAAACCGTCGCTCAACGATTCGATAATCCCGAGGATCAATCCGCCGACAACCGTTCCGGGAATCGAACCGAGTCCGCCAAGAACTACCACACAGAATGCTTTCAAGCCCGGAATGGAGCCCATGGTCGGAAACAGGGAGTTGAAATTCAAGGCTACCAGTACACCCGCCGCGGCGGCCAGCGCGGAACCGATCATAAAGGTTACGGACACCACCCGGTTCACGTTGACCCCCATCAGCGAAGCGGCACGCAGATCCTGCGCCGCCGCCTGTGTCGCAATCCCCATTTTCGTAAACTTCAGGAAGAAATAGAGGAATGCAAGCCCCAAAAGCCCTGCGGCTATGATGTACAACTTCACGTTTGTCAAACTGATCGATTCCGTCAACTGCATGATCGATACTTCAATTCCGGCCTCGGGAAATGCTTGCGGTTCCGAGGAAAACAGGATCTGGAACAGATTCTCGAGAAAAATCGCCACTCCAATCCCGCTGATTAACGTAGTGATCGGGTGGACTCCCCGCAGCGGACGGTAGGCGTATTTTTCAATCAACATCCCTGCACCGGCCGCCACAGCCATCGCGAAGAGCATGGCCACAAAAAAGTTCATTTTGAGATACAGGATGCCGACCATTGCCGCAAACGCACCGACCATGTAAATCACACCGTGTGCGAAATGCAGCAGTTTCAGGACACCGTATACCATCGTTAAACCGACGGCAATCAGCACGTACAGGAACCCCAGCGTCACACCGTTTACTAACTGTTGTGCAAGCACGTCTTGCATCACTCCTTTCCGGGAAAAGAGAGGTGAAAAAAAGGGACCTCCGGGGGTCCCCTTTCCCAGAACTCTTCAGATTGTCGGGTTTTATTGATAAACTTTCGATGTTACGTATTGGAACTTGCCATCCTTCACGTTCATGAACACGACCGGTTTGATGACCTCGTGATCTTTGCCGAACGTAATCTTGCCGGAAGTCCCTTCGAAATCTTTTGTTTCACTGATCGCCTTGGCCAGCTTTTCCTTGTCGGAACCCGCTTTTTTCAACGCTTCCAGAATCACCATCGCCGCGTCATAGCTTTGGGACGAAAGCATGTCCGGCTCCCCTTTGTATTTGGCGCTCCAGGCTTTCACGAATTTCTGCACGACTTCCCGCTGGTCGCTTGTATAGAAGGAAGTGGTGAAAATGGAGCCTTCGGTATTGCTTTTGCCAAGCTCCAGATATTTCGGGGAGTCAAATCCGTCCACTCCCAGCAATTGGGCGCTGATCCCCAATTCCTTAGCCTGTTTCACGATTGCGGAAGCTTCATTGTAGTATCCGACCACATACAAAGCATCCGGGTTGGCCGCTTTGACTGCGGTGAGGATGGAACTGAAATCTTTGTCCCCCATTTTGAACGGGCGATCAATGACAACTTTTGCGCCCATTTTTTCGACTTCCGCTTTAAATGCGCCATAGATGGATTTTCCATAGTCGATTTCCACATAGAGAACGGCGAAATTCTTTTTCTTCAATTGGTTCACCGCGTAGTCCGCCATCGCCTTCCCCTGAACCGGTCCCGTATATATGACACGGTTCACATAGTCGCCGCCCTTTGTCACATCGGGATGCACGGCGTAGGCCACGACCATCGGAATCTTGGCTTCCTGAACTTTCGGTGCAACGGTTTTTGACGGGCCGCTGTAAGCGCCTCCGACAAGTGCCACCACTTTGTCGCTGTTGATCAATTTTTGAACCGCTTTCAACGCCTCTTCCGGCTTGCCCTGATCATCCTCCGCCACCAATTCGACTTTCTTGCCGTTAATGCCGCCTGCCGCATTCACCTGTTCCACTGCCAGCAGCGCTGCGTCGCGGCTGTGGGTTCCGTCGGTTGCGGTGGGACCGGTCAAGGGTCCGTACCAGCCGATCTTGATGGTATCGGCTCCGTCTTTTGCATCCTTACCGGAATTCGTTTGCGTTGACTTGCCGCCCGCACACCCGGCAACGAGCAGCGAAACACTTAACAGACTCGATAGAATAAAAGAAAGCTTTTTCAATGTGAGACCCCCTGTCCATCCGTTTCGTCTAATCTTATAACTATTTAGAAAATTTCTTCTGCACCAAATTCTACAATGAATTCTGCCGATTTTAAGCGGATGAAGTTGCCCAGAATTAGCACAATTTTGCTTTCCGGTATTCGGTGGGAGTCGTGTTCATGTATTTTTTAAAGATACGGCTGAAATAGTTGGCGTCCTGAAATCCTACGTGCATTGCCACCTGCTGTACGGTGAAATCGGTCGTTTCCAGATAATACAAGGCTTTCTCCAGGCGGATTTTGTTGAGATAGTCCACAAAACTGCAGCGGGTTTCTTTCTTGAACAAGCGGCTGAAATAGTAAACGCTCAAACAACAATATTGTGCTACTTCACGCAGAGAGACGGCTCTGTCCAGGTTCTCTTTCATGTACCGGACCGCTTGTCCGATTAAAGGATGGCAGCTTGAAAGTTCCGGGTCTTCCACTTGTGTCGCCAAATGGTCCACGTAGTCGCAAACTTTTTTCTCAAACTTGTCATAGCGGATGGTACTGTATAACCCCTGAATGAATTTGGCGTTTTCCGAGAGAACGGTCGCAGCGTCAGCCCCCGATTCGATCACGATTCTTGTGATGCTCATGACCAGATCGACCACTTCCGACTTAAACATGTTCACATTGTACTTATGGACTTGGGCCAGTTTCTCCATCAGGTTTTTGAGCAGCGTCACAGTCCCCCCCTTATCGCCGATCCTCACCCGTGCCAGCAGTTCTATACGTTCCCGGGAAGAAAGCGGATGGTTCCGGGCGGTGTTTGTGCTCCTTTTCTTTTCATAATGAAAAATCAGGCGGTTTCCTTGGAAAAAGCGATCCACCATCGATTCTTTCGCTTCTTCATACGAATATTGCAGCAAATAGGGGTTGTCACAATACGTCCCGATGCCAATGGAAACCGACACACCCCGGGAAGAGGCGTGCCTTTGAATTTTGCGTGCAATGTTCCGGGTGACCGCTTCATAATTTTTCTCCAGCGGATGTTCCAGCGAGAGTTCCAAAAGAACCGCCAATACGCCCTCCTCTGCCCAAATCCGGAGGAACGGCTCTTTTATGGAGTCCTGCACGCTTTGCACGATTTGTCTTCCGATCAACATCCGCCATGCAAGCGGCTTCCCCAGCGCCAAATCCGGATACCGGTCGATCGACACCACCATTACCGTATTCGGGCGAACATGGATGCCGAATTTATGCTGCAAATCTTCAAAACCTGCCTCATGAACAACCGTCCCCGAGATTAAAAGGTGAGAAAAGGCGGTATTGTACGGTTCCTGGTCCATTTCCGATCCCTCGCTCCGTCAAGTTTTCCCTCCCTGGGAGACTAATTGATTCAACCATACACCATCCAATAACAGGTTCGCCACATGTTCAATATCCGGCGTGAGCGATCTGTCCTGCAAAAGAGGTTTTACCGTCTCCCGGACCAAGTCGTGCAATCTGCGGGTGGCAGGGGCCAAGAGATGGGGTCCGTGATGGTCGGCTGCTTCACAAGCGGCAATCAATTCGATTGCAAGCACCCGGGCCACATTCTCAATAACCTCTTTCGCGTGCCGTGCCGCATTGGTTCCCATGCTGACATGATCCTCCTGGTTGGCGGAAGACGGAATCGAATCCACACTGGAAGGGTGACACAACACTTTGTTTTCCGAAACCAGTGAAGCCGCCACATACTGCGGAATCATCATGCCGGATTCAAGTCCGGGACGCCGTGACAAAAACGGCGGCAGCCCGCCGGAAAGCTGGGAGTTGACCATTCTTTCCAGGCGCCGTTCCGAAATATTGGCCAGTTCGCTCAAGCCGATTTTCAAAAAGTCCATCGCAAACGCAACCGGCTGTCCGTGAAAATTCCCGCCCGAAATCACCTTGCCGTTCTCCAGAAAAATCAAAGGGTTGTCGGTTGCGGAATTGATCTCGATCGAAAGTTTGTCTTCCACGTAGGTTAAGACCTGTCTTACCGCACCATGCACCTGAGGGATGCAGCGAAGGGAATAAGCGTCTTGAACCCGCAGCTCCCCTTGTCGGGTCGTAAGCTTCGAACCCTGCAGAATCTCTCTCATATTGGCCGCTACAGCCGCTTGTTCAGGATAGGGGCGCACCTGTTGAATCCCTTGATCGAACGCGTCGGGGATTCCGCGAAGCACCTCCACTGTCATTGCGGCAATTAAGTCGGCGATGCGGACCAAACGTTCGGCCCTTGCATAAGTCAATGCTCCAATTCCGGTAATCGCTTGGGTACCGTTAATTAACGCCAACCCTTCTTTCGCTTTCAAACGGACCGGATACAATCCCGCTTTGGAAAGCGCCTGTTCCGCCGGCATTCTCATTCCCTGATAGTCGGCCTCCCCTTCCCCCATCAGAAGAAGCGCCAAATGGGAAAGCGGAGCCAAATCCCCGCTCGCTCCAAGCGACCCTTTCGCCGGAATCACCGGATGCACCCCGTGATTCAAGCAGTCCTCCAACAATCGAAGCGTGTCGGCCGAAATTCCGGAATACCCTTTGGCCAGTGCATTGGCGCGAAGCATCATGATGGCGCGCACCACGTCCTGCGACAGGGCCGGCCCCACCCCGCAGGCATGGCTGCGGATCAAATGGGTCTGCAGTTGTTCGACATCTTCCGGTGAAATCGATACGTCGGAAAACTTGCCAAACCCGGTCGTCACCCCATACACCGTCTCGTGATTGGCAACCATTTGCTCGACGCGATTGCGGCATCGCACCACCCGCTCCCAGGCTTCCTTAGAAATCGAAACTTTTTCCCCCTCCTGCGCAACCCTGATCACATCTTCCAATTTTAGTGTCAATCCGTCCAACGTTACCATAGCAGTTATCTACCCCTTTCCCGCTTTATCAAAATAAAAGGGGCTGCATGAAAGGTTCATCTTCCATGCAGCCCTTTTATTGTGGGCCTATGTTCAGTTGTCCTGCTACACCTGTTCATATGCCTCGCCACCTTATATACAATTATTGTATTTGTGAAACTTTCGTCCGTGAAGACTTTCTTCCTCCTTGCGCCCACTCAATTTCGCTGCGGACACGGGTCAATTCCTTCTCAACCTGCAGAATCTCTTCCAGCTTGGCGCCTTTGGCGACCGGTTTTGGTTCCACCTCAATAGACTTTGGCTTCCAACATTCGGTTACTGTCAGACATTCAGATTTTTCACATTTAATTCACAAAATGAATTAGTATGTAACAATTGATGAATATGACATATTATAATACAATCGAATTTAGTAAAGGTACCCCATATTGGGTGGAAAGGATATGATCTGTCGCATGAAAGCTAACGCTTATCCTGTGGAATTGCATGATATTTTACAAACGGAACGGGTGCATCATAACCTGTCCGTGCCCAAACTGGTGGAAGCGGCCCTGTCCCGGAACGAAGGGATTCTTGCCTCGTCAGGCGCTTTTCGGGCCACGACCGGCAAATACACCGGTCGGTCACCCAAAGACAAATTCATCGTCGACGAGCCCTCCATTCATCATAAGATTGCGTGGGGGCCGGTTAACCAGCCGATTTCCCCGGAACAGTTTGACCGCCTGTACCAACGGGCTTTGGAATACATGAAAGAGCGTGAATTGTTTGTATTCAACGGATTTGCCGGAGGGGACATTCGTTACCGTTTGCCAATTCGCGTAATCAACGAATATGCTTGGCACAATCTGTTCGTTCATCAATTGTTTGTCCGTCCCACCCCGGAAGAACTTGAGGAGCATCAGCCGAAATTCACGGTGATCGGACTGCCGGGGCTGAAGGCCGATCCGATTGCCGACGGGACCCATTCGGAGACCTTTATTGTTGTATCCTTTGAAAAACAGGTAGTTCTCATCGGCGGTACCGAATATGCGGGTGAGATGAAAAAATCGATTTTCAGCGTTCTTAATTGCATGCTTCCCGAACAGGGCGTCTTCCCGATGCATTGTTCCGCAAATGTCGGGGAGAAAGGAGATGTAGCCCTGTTCTTTGGATTGTCGGGCACCGGGAAAACCACTCTCTCCGCTGACCCCGACCGCCGGTTGATCGGGGATGACGAGCACGGTTGGTCTGACCGCGGGGTGTTTAATTTTGAAGGCGGTTGCTATGCAAAATGCATTGGCCTGTCCGAAGAGAAGGAACCGCAAATCTGGAACGCCATCCGCTTTGGTTCCGTGCTGGAGAATGTGATTCTCGACCGTGACACCCGTGTGGCCGATTATCACAATAACTCCCTGACCGAAAACACACGGGCGGCCTACCCGATTGATTACATCCCGGGCGCTGTCATACCCGGAATTGCAGGTCACCCCGAAGTGATTGTCTTCCTGACGGCAGATGCATTCGGAGTGCTGCCCCCGATCTCGAAGTTGACCCGGGAACAGGCGATGTACCATTTCCTGTCCGGCTATACTTCGAAACTGGCGGGAACCGAACGGGGCGTAACCGAACCGGAGGCAACGTTCTCCACCTGTTTTGGCGCACCGTTCCTGCCATTGCGACCATCTGTTTATGCCAATATGCTGGGGGACAAAATTGACGCCCACAACGCCCATGTGTATCTTGTAAATACTGGATGGTCGGGCGGTCCTTACGGCATTGGCAAACGCATGAACCTTTCTTACACACGGGCCATGGTAACCGCCGCCATCAACGGAAGCATTAAGCATGCAACCTTTACGGCCGATCCGGTCTTTGGCGTCCTGATTCCTGACCGCGTTCACGGAGTGCCGTCCGAAGTGCTCAATCCCCGCAACACATGGGCAGACAAAGCGGCTTATGATGAGAAAGCCCGTGAGCTGGCGGCCCGCTTCATCAAGAACTTCGAGAAGTTCCCGGACGTGGCGGACGAGATCCGGCAGGCCGGCCCCAAAATGATTTAGATTGTTGTATTAAAAGCACCCGATCTCCTTCTAACGGGTCCGGTTTTCGGGTGCAAAAATGAAAAATGACATGTAAAATGACGTGCTACTGACATACAGTTTTGGCACGTCATTTTCTATTGTTTTAACAGGGTCATTTAAAATCTCATTTAAAATGACACTGCTTTTGACAGGGGAATTGTTAGCTAATGGAGTTATGAAAATGATTTATGAAGAGTAAGTAAACTGCACCAATTGTTGTGTCAATTTTGTTGAAACCAAACAACAATTATGATGAATTATGACAAAATTGTGTGGTATTTTTTTGGCATAAATAATTAATTTTCACGAGCAACATCTTACATTTTTATAACCATTGTGGAGGCTAAAATGAATTTCTTAGAAGTGCTACGGTTACTTGAAAAAAAGATCCCCATGGATAGAAGTAATCGTGCCCATTGGCTCAGCTACCATACACATATGAGAAGTAGGACGGGGATGATACACCCGTTTATCAAAGTTTTATGTCAAATTCTCACGAATATTAATCAAACATACCCGGGCTATGCCACTATTATGGCGGAAAGAATAAGTAGTTACAAGGGAACACAGATTGACCAATTTGAACAATTGCTTCAACTGTTTGCTGAAGTATTGGTGCTAAACAGAGCCCTTGAAGTATCGGATATCATCGAAGGAAATAAATACTTGTTATCTGAACCAAGAGAAAGAGAAGGAGTTAAAAATCCCGAATTTCGCACTATAATAAACGGTATTCCTTGCGCTGGTGAAGTGAAGGCACCTTCTCTTCTGGAATTTCAGAAAGATCGCCCGAGCAGCTTCCAGTATACGACTCGTTGGCCGTTTACCATTGATGCGAAAGATCAGGGGACAAAAACACTTCTACCGTTAGACAACCGTATTAAAGATTTTTTAAAATCTTCTCAGAACAAATTCAAGGAATATGTCAAAAATAATGCATTTGTGAACGATTTTCGATTACTCTTTATCGTTTGGGATGATTTTATTTATGAACCCATAACTGCTTTACTACATTCTGCTTCGGGCCTTTTTACGCCTAACTCGTTCTACGTGGATAAGAATGGAGAACCCGTTAAGTTTCCTTTAGTTGATGGCGTAATTATTATTCGCCATCTTCAACAGTTTGTATTAGCACTTCAAGACCGTACCTTGGTCCACGGCTTGAGTCATCCTTTTCAACTCATTAATCCTCGTACTCCGTGTGCCTTCATTCAAAACCCTTTTGGGCGATCCGTACCACAAGTATTATTAAATACCTTTAATGCGGTTGACCCACGGAGCCTTCCAGCGTCGGAATATCAGATTACCGACTGGGTGGATTGGACAACCGGTATCAGTTACACTGGTTTAGATCAAATACCACAAGAACTTTATCCAAAAATATTCGAAACGATAAGAAGGGCGACAAACAGGGAAAAACGCCAACTATTGGAAGAAAAAGGGAAACGATTGTCGATTGAACGTGGAATACCTTATAGGAATTTAATAAAAGTGGGGAGAAACGATCCTTGTCCATGCGGGAGTGGGAAAAAGTATAAAAGATGCTGTCTTTAAACAACCAACTTGGTTCGAAGATGTCTTTTTCTCAGATTTTATGAGTACTACTCATTACCAATAATATCGCTGTTTGGAGCAGCTGGCTTGCAATAGCGGCACCGAGTGCCGTTAAGGTAGCAACTGGCTTGCGATAGCGGCACCGAGTGCCGTTAAGGCAGCAGCCGGGTTGCAATTGCGGCACAGGGTGCCGTTAAGGTAGCAACTGGCTTGCGATAGCGGCACCGAGTGCCGTTAAGGCAGCAGCTGGTTTGCAATAACGGCATAGGGTGCCGTTATTCCCTTCTCCTGGGTCTCTTGCATCGCAATAATGGCACCGAATGCCGCTGGACAGGATTAGGAACCGGTGTAAACAGTTTCTCCACCGATCACAGTTTCCAGCAGCATATCCGGATCTTCCCGGCAGATATCCCGGTCCAGGATAGTCAGGTCCGCATATTTCCCCGGTATCAACGTTCCTTTGACCGCTTCCTCCCGGGTGGCATAAGTGCCTCCCACTGTAAACAATCTCACTGCTTCTTCCATTGTCAACCCGCCATCGGGGGGATCCAGGGTAGTTCGGGTAATGCCTGCACGTGCAAATGCCACAGAATTGGCGAGATACACATGGTTACAGATCCTTGTAAGAAAAAGGGGATGGTGCGGCACCGCTTCATCAAGTTCTGCCAGTGTGGGAATGTGTGCATCTGGGAAATTGTTGGTGTGATCCATTGTACAGAATCTTCCATGGGTAAAGATTGTTGTCAATTGGTTTACCCCCACCACAATAATAGTACACACACTCCGGAAACTACCGCCAGTGCTGCAGTGTCTTGCTTCGTCCACCGCAATTGATACCATGGGGTCCGCTCCGCAGTCCGGTTGTACCCCCGGGAATCAATCGCCGTTGCCAGATCATCTCCCATTCTTAAGATGGAGATCAGCAGAGGCACCGCCAGCTTTGGAAGATAAATGGGAGACAACTTCCGGCTGCCTGGCTTCCGGTTCCCCTTGGCCAGCAACGCTTTATGCAGTTGGCCCATTTTTTCCAGAATCCAGGGTACAAACTGCAGCGCAACCGAGACAGCAAGCGACAGATCCCGCGTTGGGACACCCAGTTTCCGCAAAGGACGGATGCCCCACTCAAACCCTTCCCGCAAGGGAGCCCCCGATGTGGTCTCCGTAAACACAAGCCCCAGCAAAACCACCAGCAGAAAACGGGCCACCCCGATGGCCCCGTTGGTTGCCCCTTGATAAGAGATGCCAACCGGTCCGATCCACAAGTCCGGATTGCCAAAGGAGATCGCCGATATCAGAAACAGGAAGATGTACATCACAGATAGGGAGCGGAGGAAAGTGCCGGCTCTCCGCCAGTTGATCTGAGCGATCATAAGCAGAGCGATGGCCAGCAGAAAAGCAGTTGCAATCCCCCATAAGGCGGTCAACTGGAGACAAGCCACGGACAGTCCCACCATCGCCGCCCATTTGGCCCTTGGATCCAGTCGGTGAAGCAGGGACTTGCCCTGGCGGGGATGGGGGTTCCAAAGAGACTGTGAGTCATTTTGCACAACCCCAACGGGTGTTGCCGGGACTGTTGTGACCGCCAGGCTGCCTGTGGGCACTTGCTGTTCGTTGGTCCCCATCCTGCTCTCATCAGATTTCTCCAGGGATGCAAGAAACTCCTCAACGGTTGTGGGCGCCCCCATGTCTTTGCCCCTCATTCTTAAAAGGTAAGAAATACGGACGATGGAGGGGAATTCAAGTCCTGCTTCCTCCATGAAAAAAGGGTGTTCCGCCAATTGCGAAGGAATTCCGTTATATACGATCCTGCCTTCCTTGAGCAGCACAATCCTGTCAGCCAGCGGGAAAAAAGCATCCAGTTCGTGTGTGGCGATTACAATGGTGATGCCATCCCGTTTTAATTGATAAAGAATGTCGAGAAGGTCACGGCTGGCAGACGGGTCCAGTCCGGCCGTCGGTTCGTCCAGCACCAATGCCTTCGGTTTCAGCACCAGGGCCGCAGCGATTGCCACCCGCCTTTTTTCCCCGCCGCTGAGCAGATAGGGAGACCTCTCCAGAAACTCATCCGGTTCCAATCCTACTTGGTTCAAGGCTTGTTTGATCAGAGAGGGTCTTTCCCTCTTTGGTACCTTGTGCATCTGCAGCCCCAACTCAAGTTCCTCACGGACTGTTGCCGCAAACAACTGGTTCTCCGGAATCTGAAACACGATTCCCACTTGGTTGCAAGATCCGCCTTCAAAAATCACCTCGCCGGAGGAAGGGGTCTCGAGACCCGACAGCAGTTGCAGCAGCGTAGACTTGCCGCTTCCCGTCCGTCCGCACAAAACGGTAAAGGCTCCCGGAGAAACGTCAAGATCGATGCCCTCCAGCGCCGTTTCCCTCCCGTATTGGAAACTTACATCACGAAGCTGCATTCGCATAGCAGGTCCGCCACCTCCCTTTCCTTAAGCGGCAAGTTTTGCATGGGAACCCCTTGTTGCTTGAGCCACCTGCCGATTTTTACAACAGCAGGCACGTCCCAACCTGCCCGTTCGGGAATGTCCGTATCATAGAATAGGGTTCGCGCGTCTCCGTCAAAAGTGATCTGTCCCCGCTCCATGAACAGGATTCGCGGTGCTTCCAACAGTTCTTGCAAGCGCTGCGTGACCCATACGACGGTCACTCCCGACTTCCACAGGTCGTGTGCCCGCGACAGGATTTCCTTCCTCCCGACAGGATCCAACATGGCAGTTGCTTCGTCAAACAACAGGCACTGTGGTTCCAACACCAGCCCGCTGGCAATGGCAAGCCGTTGTTTCTGCCCGCCGGACAGGGTGGAAACCTCCGCAAACAACTTGTTTCCAAGTCCCACCTGCCTGGTCGTCCTGTCAATCCGGGTCAGCATCTCTTCCCTTGGGATTCCCCGGCTCTCCAGGCCAAACGCCACGTCTTCCGCAACTATGGCGCCGGTGATCTGGGCATCCGGATTCTGAAACACCATCTGAACCTTCTGTTTGACAAGATCCCGTTGTTCCGGATCCAGTAAATCCAGTCCTGCCACTGTCAAGGAGCCCGACGTGGGCATGACCAGTCCGTTGCACAGACGAAGCAAGGTTGATTTTCCCGAACCGTTGGCCCCTGTAAGAGCCACCCACTCTCCCTGCGCAATCTCAAGATCCACACCCGCCAAAGTCTGGATCTGCCGCATTCCGTCCCAGTACGAGTGAGAGATATTCCTCATATGAATCATTACAAAAATTCCTCTCTTCACAATTAATGGTCACGCATGGTATGATCCAGATGGAAATAGTTAACTACCTAAATAGTAATGGTTAACAATCAAGGGGGCAAGAGTAAAAATGAACAAATGGACAACCCGCGGACTGGTGTTCAGCGCCCTGTTCGCCGCCATCTACATGGCACTTACTTATGGGAAGCTTTATCTCCCCATCTCGCCCGTCCCGATTTCCCTCAGCAACTTCGGTGTGATGCTGGCCGGCAGCATCCTGGGAGCCCGGTACGGCTTTCTGGCAGTCGCAATTGTAGTGGCTCTGGCATTTGCAGGACTCCCTGTCTTTGGCGGGAATGGCGGTATCGCCCTCCTCCTGGGGCCGTCGGGAGGATTTATCCTCATGCAACCTTTTGCAGCACTCCTGCTTGGCTGCTTCGCATCCGGAATGGTTCGCGACAAACTCGCATTCATTAAGCTCTTGGCAGCGAATTTCCTGTTCGGTTCTCTTTTTCTCTATCCGATCGGACTTTCCTGGCTGGCTTACAAGCTAAATTGGTCGTTCTCCAAAGCCATCTATTCGGGCTTCCTGGTGTATATGCCGGGGGACATCCTAAAGGCTGCTGTCTGCACCGTCGTGGCGCTGGCCGTATGGCGGGTCTACCCCACCGAAAGAATTACCGGGCAAACTCTTGTGCGGTAAGTTTGGACAGCAGAACCCCGGTCAAATTCGACCGGGGTTTGATTTTTCAATACGGATTATACATTAAACTTTGCCAACGCCTTTTGCATATCTTCCGCCAGTCGGGATAATGATTGAGCGGAAGCTGCAACTTCTTCCATCGCTGCAAGTTGTTCCTGGCTCGCTCCGGATGTTTGTTCGCTCGCGCTTGCTCCTTCTTCGGCTGTCTTCCTGACTGTCTCAACGGAACCTATAATCTGCTGACTTCCCGCTGCCGCTTGCTGCACTGCGGCCGATACTTCTTGCACTTTATTGGTTACATTGGAGACCGCTTGTTCAATTGAATAGAATGCCTCGCTTACATGTTTGGATTTCTGCAAGCCAATGCTAACCTTTTCAGTCCCTTGCTGCATGGATACTACTGCTTGATCGGTCTCTTTCTGAATTTCTCCGATCAAACCCGAAATCTGTTGTGCCGATTTGGCGGATTGTTCCGCAAGCTTGCGAACCTCATCTGCCACAACCGCAAATCCACGACCCATTTCTCCGGCACGGGCCGCTTCAATCGCTGCGTTGAGTGCAAGCAGGTTTGTTTGGTTTGCGATATCGGTGATCAACGAAACAATATCACCAATTTCTTTTGATCGATTGCCCAGAGTTTTGATGATCGACGCTGTCTCTTGCACGGTAACGTTGATTTCATTCATTTGGTTTAGAACTTCATTAACGGCATTGACGCCCTCTTTGGATGTATGAGACGCATCTTCGGCCAAGGCGGACACTGCTTCACTGTTTGCGGCAATTTGGTTGATGCTGTCTGACAGTTGATTTACGGCGGCTGCTGCTTCATTGACACTTTTCAGCTGTTCTTCAGCTCCTGCCGCTACTTGTTGGGTAGCGGTTGCGATCTGTTCAGCCGCTTTTGAACTTTCTGCCGCACTTGCGGTTAATTCTTCGGAAGAAACAGCTACGTGAGCTGCTGTATTCCTAACGTTATTGATCAGATTTCGCAGATTGCCAACCATCGTATTCACAGCAACAGCCAATTGTCCGATCTCATCATTTGATTTCATCTCCAGTCTTTCTATCCGAAGATCTCCGTCAGCAACACGATTTGCCGCCTCCATGACTCTGTTGACAGAGGACGTAATATTTCGAATCAGCCAGCCGCCAATCAGCAGAATCAGAACAAGTGCAATCACGACTGTACCAATCGTAAAAGTTTGTGAAGTTTGATTGCTGTTTTTGATTTCGGACATTTTATTTTCGGCATAAACTTCTGCAATTTCCTCGATTTGATTTAAACTGTCTCTGGCAACGTCAAATTTGTCGTTCAATGAGATTATTTCATAGATCAAAGCGGCCCTCTCTTCGACAGGGACGTTTGCCATTGCATCTATCAGCGAGTTGGAGGCATTTTCCCAATCATTGAAATTTATATAAAACAGGTCAAAATTCTCGAAAACGTTACTTTTCGTTTCCGGGTGTTTGAGTTCCGCAAATCGGATGCGATCCTTCTCAAATATTGCTTTTGCCGTTTCTACTCTCTCTCTGGTTTGCTTAATGTTGTTTTTGTAAGATTTTAACAATTCCTGATAGTTTTGATTTGTTGATTCTGTGAATAACAACGTGTGCAAGGCAACAAGCGCCTGGTACATATCTCTGTCGGCGTTGAGAACACTCTTGGAAGACTTGTAAGTTTCCGCATATAATGACTCCTGTAATTCTTCCGTAACAGTGTTTAGCTTTTGAATGGAAAATGCAGTTGCTACGATAAACACTAAAAGCGGTATGCCAAGAATGGCAAACAATTTCGTCTGCAACCCGAATTTTTTAAACATTCCGAATCCCCCCTCCCCAAAGTTTCAAGATCAGACAGTCTACGGCACTTTCCCAAAATTTTTAAAAATATATTCCAGTTGACATTAACTTACTATACGAGGAAAAACAAGTAAATGATAAGAAGGTCACCGCAAACTGTTGATTTTTCAGCCAGCTTCCCGTATAATGAATTTCTGTGTTATTCCTTACTCTCACCCATTCAAATACTCCTTTAGACCCCTTGTTTTTTTCGGGGTGTATCAAGGTGAGGGTCATAGGCCATAAGGAAAAGGAGGAAGTTCAAATGCGTGCATACGAAACTATGTACATTCTTCAACCGGATCTGGAAGAAGAAGCTCGCAAAGCCCTCGTGGAGAAGTTCAACAATATCATCACTGACAACGGCGGTCAACTGGAAAAAGTGACCGAACTGGGTCAGCGTCGTCTTGCTTACGAAATCGAAGGCTTCAAGCAAGGCTACTATGTGCAGTTGAACTACAATGCAGAGCCTACGGTTCCGCAGGAACTCGAGCGCGTTCTTCGCATCAGCGACGAAGTGATTCGAATTCTGACGACTGTAGCGAACGCTTAATTCTACGAGGAAGGAGATAAGTAAAATGAACGATTTTAAGAAAAAACGCGGCAAGCGCCGCAAAGTTTGCAAACTTTGTGTGGACAAGATCGAACATGTGGATTACAAAGACACCAACCGTCTGAGCCGTTTCATTACGGAGCGCGGCAAGATTCTTCCGCGCCGTATCTCCGGCAACTGCGCGCATCATCAGCGTCAAGTCACCCGTGCAATCAAGAATGCCCGTGTGATCGCATTGCTGCCTTACACGGTTGAAGGCTAAACTTCTTGACAAACCTATAAAGATTCCTTTATTCTATTAGAGTCTAAGCAGAAGCGCTCGCTTCTCACCTGCTTGCCGGTTGCGATCAGGTTCATCTGTGATACGGTCTGTTTTCGTATTCATGGCGGGCGCATTATGCGCCCGCTTTCTTATTTTATTTGGAGGTGACTCACTATTAGTCGCGATCACGAAGTTCAGATCAATGAAGAGATTCGTGCACGGGAAGTGCGATTGATCGACGAGAAAGGCGAACAGCTTGGCATCATGCCTCTGAACAAAGCATTGGATCTGGCTGCAGAGCGTGAACTGGATCTTGTCAACGTTGCACCGACCGCAAAGCCCCCCGTATGCAAGATCATGGACTACGGGAAATTCAAATTCGAACAACAGAAGAAAGAAAAAGAGGCTCGCAAGAATCAGCAAGTGATCAACATTAAGGAGATCCGACTGTCACCAACCATTGACGAGCACGATTTCCAGACCAAGCTCCGCAATGCAGTCAAGTTTCTCCAAAATGGCGACAAAGTGAAAGTCTCCGTCCGGTTCCGCGGCCGTCAAATCACGCACACGGAAATCGGAAAGAAAGTCCTTGATCGCATGATCGAGCAGACGAGCGAATTGGCTACTGTGGAACGTTCTCCGAACATGGATGGGCGTCAGATGATTATGATTCTTGCTCCAAGAAAGGGATGAAATAGCGATGCCGAAAATGAAAACCAAGCGTTCCGCCGCAAAGCGTTTCAAGCGTACAGGTTCCGGCAAACTGAAGCGTTCCCACGCTTACACCAGCCACCTGTTCTCGAACAAATCCGAGAAGCAAAAGCGTCAACTGAAAAAAGCCGCTCTCGTATCCAAGGGCGACCAGAAGCGCATTGCACAACTCGTAACCTATATCTAAGTCTGAAGGAGTTGAAACATCATGCCGCGCGTTAAAGGTGGTACGGTTACACGCCGTCGTCATAAAAAAATCCTGAAACTTGCACGTGGGTACCGTGGTTCCAAACACAGACTGTTTAAGACTGCGAATGCCCAAGTCATGAAGTCCTTGCTTTACGCATTCCGTGACCGTCGTCAGCGCAAGCGCGACTTCCGGAAGCTGTGGATTACCCGGATCAACGCTCAAGCTCGCGTAAACGGACTGTCCTACAGCAAGCTGATCAACGGCCTCAAGAAAGCAGGCATCGAAGTGAACCGCAAGATGCTGGCTGACCTGGCTGTCAATGACAAAGATGCATTTGCATCCATCTGCGAAAAAGCAAAAGCTAACTGATGTGTGTTAAAAATGCTTTGACCGTTAAGCCGGAATCGGCTTAACGGTCTTTTTTAGCATTTCTATCAGGCATGTTCTTCTCCCTGCGAGATTCTTGCAGCACCCGGGAACATCTCATTGACTTCCCAGGACTCGACAATCCGCCGCGCCTGCGCGAAAGGCAATCCAAACCTTCCCATCAGGTAGGAGATTGCCGCAATTTCCAAAATCGCATGCGGCACGGTTGCGCCTTCCACTTGGATTTCATACGGAAAGTACCGGACAAGCGGTCTAACTACCGCAAGCACTTGGCGGGCCAGCGGGGACCCGGGTCCATAAATCTGGCCGCCATAAGGCATTTCCATACCCATTGGCTGTGTGGGAGCCATCGGCACAGGTGCCATCCCGGGATACCCATATCCCGGGTATTCCGGATACGTCATCTGTCTGTATACATCCATCCAATCGCCCATGTAATACATGTTGTTCCTCCCTGTTCGCGGTTTGTTTTCACGTTTTCAGGGTATGATGGGGGCTTTTGTCCTGCCCCTGGCATATCCGCCCATTTTAGTCTGCCACGGCTGCATCCGGAACCACCTGAGCAGCGTTTGCCGCTTCACCCGTTTTTGACTGCAGCCTGTAAATGAGCCTGTACTGGGCAATACCTGCCAGGGCCAGCCAAACAGCCAATATGCCAAACAGCACAAGACCTCCCAGGTATTCGAACACAAAACCGCTTAGGACCGGTCCCACAGCCTTGGACAGTTGCCAACTCAGTGTGAAAATTGAAAAATACCTTCCCCGCATGTCCGGAGGAGCTATCAAGGACACAGCCTTCTGAATATGAGGCCCGTTCATCATTTCACCAAGGGTAAACAGCAATTCCACCAAGACAAGCAGGACAAAAGCAGGAGCCACCCCGTATCCAATCGCCACTAAGGCAAACAGGAAATACGATGCCAGAATGACCTTGTGCCGGGCAAAATGCTCCGTTTGCCTTGCGATCCACATCTGCAGCAGAATCACAGTCGTTCCGTTTATAGTCATCAGCCAGGTGAACACTGACAGATAATTATCGTAGTGATCTTTGAGATGCAAAGGAAACGTGGACTCCACCTGGGTATATAACATTCCTACCGGAAGGGCAAAGAACGTCATCAAGTACAGATTTTTGTGTTCCCGGAATCCAAGCTTTGGCGCTTTGCTGCGAATCGTATTGGCCTTGATTTCCGATGGCAGAGTTTCAGGCACTTTCCACCAAACCAGAACCGTGTAGATCAAGAAAGCACATGCCGATAAGGCAAAGACAAGCTGCGGATTCTTTGTGAACACCGCCAGCCCGAGGAGCGGTCCTGCCGCAGCTCCCACGTTCAAAGCGGTATGCAAGAGCGCAAAGACCTCCGCCCGCTTTTCTTCGGGTACGACATCCGCCACCTGGGCATTGGCCGCCGGGAAGAACATAGCCATACCCATCCCGTTCAGAATCGCCAACACGGCAAACTCCCAAAGGGAATCGGCAAAGACAAAGCCCGTCATGGAGATCATCTCGACAATCAAGGCGATCATCATGACCGGTTTTCGCCCGTACCGGTCTGCAAGCGATCCGCCCCAGATGTTCATGAATACCCCGCTTGAGAACTGGAGTCCGAGAATGACCATGGGCATCATTACCGAACCGCCCAACTTGTCATACAGGTACAGCACGAGGAAAGGCCGCAACATAAATCCGGCCACCGTTGTCAGGATGGTACCAAACACACGCACCCAAATGGCCGTATCATACTGATGGACGAAAGCTCTAATCCGGTTCATCCCAAACCCCTCCCTTGCTGAATATTACTCATTTTACAGTTTCATCCAACGCTTGAATAGTGAAACTGCGCTTATTGCTCAAAGTTCCAATTTTCCAACTATATCGGGTAGGAAGGGATGCCCCGAATCTGATAGAATAAAAATCGATCAGAGGTTTTCGCCAACGCAACTGATTGTATCCGGACTTCAGGAAGGAGGAGCCTCGATGACCACTGCCGTATTTTACGTTACACTGGCTTTGCATTTGCTGGCTGTAGCTTTCAAACTGCTGCTGCTGTTCATGATTCCACGGCTGAAGAACGTAGCGCAAGTCCAGGACTTTCTGGTTAAGTATAAAAAAATGGATTCGGCTGCCAACCGGACCCTCTGGCTTACAGGCGGCGCCATGATTCTGGCCAACTACCGGCTGCTGTTCCAAATGTGGCTGCTGGTCTCCATGCTGATCTACATGGTGATTTTCTGGATTATCAAGCAAGTGGCCCTGAAAGGCATGGAAGAAGTGGCCGCCAGCAAGAAGATCCACGCCCGCGAGGAACTGCGGAAACTCCGCATCTCCAATTGGTGTGCCATCATCATTGTGTTCATCTTGCTGATGTCCATCGGCACCCTAATGATGACCAAACCGTTTTAATTAAACATCCGACGCCGCTTGGAAATCTGTTTGTAGAAAAATTTGGCTATCCTCATGAACAGTCCGGATTTTAACCCTATTCCCATCCACCTGTAACCCGGCAAATGGGCAAGTACATACAGAACGCCTTCCGCTCCTTTGTACCGCTGCCCTTCTATAATCACTTGCATCTCCGTCATTGCTTCCTGATAAGGTATGTCATAACGAATCAGCACTTCCGGATCCTGCAGCGGGGTGAATGCCAAAAGCCCTGTCCGGTCCTTGCTCCTTAGCCACTGGACACTCCCCTTGCAAAGATTGCAATCTCCGTCATAGATCACGTGAATCCGATCATCCATTCCGATCATCTCCCGACCCATGCCGTTCCTTCTTTGTTACCATGATTTCCTTCAGCATTTCGACAAACGAAAGAGCCGCTTTTGACAGATACCTGCCTTCCCGGTAGGCCACAACCAAAGTCCTGGTAGGAACAGGTTCTGCCAATTGCATGTAAATCGGCCTGATCGAGGTCCAACCGGAACGGGCCACCATCTCCGGCACCAGTGTGATCCCCATTCCTGCCGCCACCAGGGACTGCACCGTTTCAATGTTGGAGCTTTCAAAAGCAATCTGCGGCTCAAAGCCGGCTTCCCGGCAGAGATCCAGTACAATTTGCCGAAATCCCTGTCCCTGTTTCAACAGAATGAAGGGTTCACGGCGCAAACTGGCCAGGTTGACACGTACGGGCTTCCCCTTCATGCCCGACTTCCGAGCCGTTTTCTTCGCCAGAGGGTGTCCGGGAGGAACCGCCAACAGAATTTCTTCCTTCAGGATTGGTTCATACACCAGAGAGGGTTCTCCCAATGGCAGAGTAAGCAGCGTTATATCGGTCTTCCCTTTAACGGTCAATGTTTCCAGTTCCTCTGTCGTATCTTCCACCAACACCGCTTCGATGCCGGGAAACTTTTTCTGAAAAACCGGCAGCACCAAAGGCAACACATGGGCTCCTGTAATCGGGAGACTGCCGATGACCAGGCGGCCCTTTTTGAGATTGGCCACATCCTCCATTTCACGGCGGAGCTGATCTGTTAAATCAAGAATTCTGCCTGCAGTTGCAACAAACCGCTCCCCTGCAAACGTCAAGTCGAGCGGAGTGGACGTACGGTCAAACAGCTTTACCCCCAACTGCTGCTCCAACTTCAGGATTTGCTGGCTAAGAGAGGGTTGGGCGATGTGCAGCTTTTCGGCCGCTCTGGAGAAACTCCTTTCCTCCGCCACTTTGAGCACATATTGCAATTGACGCAATTCCATGCCGGTTCCCCCTTAAAATAGGATGTTTTATCCCGCGTTGACCGCATGGACGCGGTCGCTCTTAGCGGGGTATCCTCTGCTGTTGATTGCTTCGGTTGGCCCACATCCGTTCCAGCATGCCGGTCGTAAGATAGACACCGGCAAAGACAAGCAGACCGCCCCACACTTGCGATGCAGTGATAGTTTCTCCCAGCATCAGACTGATCAACGCCGTAAACACCGGAATCAGATTCAGAAAGATCCCCGCCTGGCTTGCCCCAATCGCCCGTACCGACATGTTCCAGAACACAAAAGAACCCACGGAAGGAAAGATCGTCATGTACAGAATTCCGGTTACTGCCACCATGCTGATCGACCCTGTGTCAATTCCCTGGATAAAGGCAAACGGGGCCATGATCAGTGTCGAATAGAACGTCGAAATGGCTGTTGCCGTAATAGGCGGCACACCGGCAATTCGCTTTCCGATAATCGAATAGAGAGTCCAGACGATCACCGCACCGATCATGAGCAGGTCTCCCTGGTTGTATTCAGTATGAAAAAGCTGTCCAAGGTTTCCTTTTGTCAGTATTACGAGGACCCCAATCAGAGACACCACAAACCCGCCCGCCTGAGGCAAGGAGATTCGTTCCCGCAGCAGAAATACGGAAAATAATACAATCACACCTGGATTCAGCGCACTGACAAGGGCTGCGTTGGTTGGTGATGTAAAGGCGAGCGCCGAATACAAAAGCAGATTGTACCCGATTACCCCCAGTATTCCCATGGCAACCAGCGTCGGCCACTCCTTCCCGGCGTGCCTCCAATTCGGCTTCTCAAGGAAATGTGCAATCGGAAACAGCATGCCCAACGACAGCACCCACCGTGAGAAAGTGATCCAAAGGGGAGACATCTCGGCAATCACATATTTGCCGAATATATAGTTGCCTGCCCAAAACAGATTGCAGAACACCAACAGAATCCAAGCCTTATATTTTCCCATAGTCCCCTCTCCTCCCGGTATCACCGATACATTATAGATAAAACCTATTCGTTTTATATTTACTATATATTTGACCTATCAATAACTCCATGGTACAACAATACTAAGATTAAATAAAGCACAAGTTTAAACACTAAAGGGGGAAACGTCAAAATGGCCCACCCGCGCACGTTGTTCGAGAAGATTTGGGATGCGCACGTGATTCATGCAGAAGAAGGGAAGCCCAGCATTCTCTATATCGATTTGCATCTGGTTCATGAAGTTACATCACCGCAGGCCTTTGACGGTCTTCGCATGGCCGGCCGGAAGGTGCGCCGCCCGGAGCGGACATTTGCCGTAATGGACCACAACGTTCCAACCACCGACCGGAGGTTGCCGATTGAAGATCCCATATCCAAACAGCAAATGGAGACCCTTGCCCGCAACTGTGAAGAGTTCGGCATCCGCCTGGCCGATTTGCACAGCCCCGATCAAGGAATCGTACATGTAATCGGACCGGAACTCGGGCTGACACACCCCGGCATGACCATTGTCTGCGGAGACAGCCACACCTCCACCCACGGCGCCTTTGGCGCGCTGGCGTTCGGGATCGGCACCAGCGAAGTGGAGCATGTATTGGCCACCCAGTGTCTGTCCCAGTCAAAACCCAAAACCATGGAAGTGCGAGTGAATGGAAAACTGCCTTTCGGTGTCACGGCAAAGGATTTGATTCTTGGGATTATTGCCAAATTCGGCACTGATTTCGGCACGGGGTATGTAATCGAATATACGGGTGAAGCAGTGCGGGAGATGTCCATGGAAGAACGCATGACTGTCTGCAATATGTCAATTGAAGCGGGTGCCCGTGCCGGACTGATAGCTCCTGATGAGACCACCTACTCCTACCTGCGGGGACGCCAATACGCCCCTCAAGGGGATGCGTTTGAGGATGCGGTCAAGAGATGGTACCAGTTAAGAACGGATGAGGGAGCCGTCTACGACAAGGTTGTGGAGTTTGACGCAGCCAGTTTGGTGCCTCAAGTAACATGGGGAACCAGTCCGGGCATGGGAGCCGATATTACCGCGCGAGTGCCTGCTCCGGAGGATTTTGCAACTCTCGCTGAACGAAAGGCGGCAGAGGCCGCATTGGCCTATATGGGACTCACACCGGGAACCCCCATCAGTGAAATCCGGATTGACCGGGTATTTATCGGTTCCTGCACCAACAGCCGGATTGAAGATTTGAGAGTGGCGGCTCAGGTGGTGAAAGGAAAGAAAGTGGCAAGCCATGTCAATGCCATGGTAGTGCCGGGTTCGTACCGTGTTAAGCAGCAGGCGGAACGGGAAGGACTGGATCAAATTTTCAAGGATGCGGGGTTTGAATGGAGAGAACCGGGATGCAGCATGTGTCTGGCCATGAACCCCGATGTTCTGCAGCCGGGTGAGCGGTGTGCGTCCACTTCCAACCGGAATTTTGAAGGCCGTCAGGGCCGGGGCGGACGCACCCATCTCGTCTCCCCGCCGATGGCCGCTGCAGCTGCCATTGCGGGACACTTTGTCGACATACGGAACTGGGAATAAAGGAGGGAGACTCATGCAACCTTTTGTGAGACACACTGGCATTGTAGCACCGCTGGACAGAGTAAACGTGGATACGGACGCCATCATTCCCAAGCAATTTTTGAAACGAATCGAACGGACCGGTTTCGGGCAATTTCTTTTCTATGACTGGCGCTTTGACGAACAGGGACAGGTGCGGGAAGACTTCGAACTGAACCGGCCGAGATACCGGGGAGCCTCCATTCTGCTTGCCCAACAGAATTTCGGCTGCGGATCATCGCGGGAACATGCTCCGTGGTCCCTGCTCGATTATGGGTTCCGTGCCATTATCGCGCCATCCTTTGCCGACATCTTCTACAACAACTGTTTCAAAAACGGGATCCTGCCCATCCGTTTGCCCCAATCGGACGTTGATGCCCTGTTCGCCCGAACGGCGGAAATCGAGGGTTACCAGTTGACAATCGATCTGGAGCAGCAAACTGTAAGCGACAATCAAGGCTTTCAGTCTTCCTTCGAAGTGGACCCGTATCGTCGCGAACTGCTTCTGAAAGGACTGGACGACATCGGGATTACTCTGCAGTATGAGGACAAGATTCGGGCTTATGAAGAACGGCTGGCTTAGACCAACTATTCTCGTCAGGCCAACCGGAACGAATTAGCGGCACAGAGTGCCGTTAAGGCAGCAGCTGGCTTACAATAGCGGCACAGAGTGCCGTTAAGGCAGCAGCTGGCTTACAATAGCGGTACAGGGTGCCGTTAAGGCAGCAGTTGGCTTGCAATAGCGGCACAGGGTGCCGTTAAGGCAGCAGCTGGTTTGCAATAGCGGCACAGGGTGCCGTTAGGGCAGCGGCTGGCTTGCAATAGCGGCACAGGGTGCCGTTAGGGCAGCGGCTGGCTTGCAATCAGCGGCACAGCGACTCAATTTAGAGATTTTCAGGGACTTATTATCTGTATTTGGCCCTCGATTTTTAAGATAAGGGGTTTTAAGGGATTTATTTGACCTTCTTTCAACCCTTTCCCCTCAAAACTCCCAGAATAAGCACTCGGGAATCCCTAATTCAATGATAATCCGCTAAAAACCAGAAATAAGTACTTGAAAATCCCTTTTTCTGCACACAGAGGATCTGCCCAAAGTACAAAGAGACCCTCATATTTTTGGTAACATGTTCCGTTTGGAGCAGCATATTTATTTTGTAAAGATCAATATAAAAAACTCTTGGTATTCGCCAAGAGTTTTTGTTGTCTTGAAATGAATTAGTCTCTTATACGTTTACCAAAAAACGTGCCAATGTAAATGCTTAGAGTCTTGATACTCTCCAAGATTAGTCATTACTCTACACGCTCCGTACTTTGATACGAGTTGGGATGCAACCTTTTTTACAACGTCAATCAACTCAATAAGTAGGTCTGTATCACTTTCCTCTAATGTAAGAAGAGATAAAACGTGTCTTTTCAGAATTACAACAATATGGACTTCATAATGGGCGGATATGATAATATGTGAGAACATTATCAGTCTCAAAAACTTTCTGAACAGGGGTTTTTCCACTAAGAACTTCCTCACAATAAAAATCTTGCGTCATATCTAACCTCACCTTTTCTTCCTTAATGGTATTAATAATGCCCTTCATAGTTGACAAGTAAATTCATGGTCATTTCTTTCCATAAATTTATTCCATCAATAAATCCTATGTCAATTTAAATCCAATTTTGTTGTTTAAATTGGCATAATCCTTGATAAAACAAGAAAATGGCGTCAAAACTTATGTCAGTTTACACGCCATTTCATATGTCTTTTAGTGTCTTTCTACCTTAAAACGGAACCCGTTATGCTTTTGGGAAGGCCACTTTGCTTATCTGATCCAGGCAAGCCCGATCGATCCGGGCCCCGCGTGCACCGCGATGGCGGAGCCCAGTTCCTGGACGGACACTTTAAGGTTCGAATACATCTCCTGAAGTTCTTTCTTCCACTCGTTGGCTTGTTCCCACACATTCGTATGTATCACACAGATCCGAAGATCCTGGGAACGGTATTCGGACAACAATTCAAAGATTCGGCTTTTGGCCTTTTTGAAACTTCGCACCTTTTCAAACACCACTGCCCTGCCATCGGGAAGGTGCAGAATCGGCTTGATCTGCAGCAGATTGCCCAAGAGGAATTGCGCCGCATTCATCCGGCCCCCGCGATGCACAAACTCCAGATTGTCCAAAATAATATACGCGCTGAATCTTTCCGGATAAGTCTGCAGAAACTCTACGATTTCAGCAAAATCTTTCCCTTCCCGTTCCATTCTCTGTCCATCAAGAACCATCTGGGCAAGCGGAAAGGAAGTAATCTTCGAGTCAATCACCGCCAAATCAAATCCGACCATTTCGGCCGCCATCCTGGCAGTCTCCAAGGTACCGCTGAGGTTGGCTGAAATAAGAACGGCAATTCCTTTCTTGTAGCCTTCGTCCATTATCCGCTTATAAAGTTCAGCAAAATCACCGACTGACGGCTGTGAGGTCTTGGGCAACTCCCCTCTGTCAATTCTTGCATAAAACTCTTCGTTGGTGATCTCCATCCCGTCACGAAAGCTTTCATTGTCAAATACCACATACAGGGGGATAAGATGAATGTTGTGCTCCGCTGCTTGTTCCGGCGTAAAACCGGAAGTGCTGTCTGTTATCCAAGCGATTTTTGTCAAATGAATTCGCCCCTAAGATTCAAATGAATTCAACTAATTATTGCGAAAAAAACCTATATGTGCAAGCGAAAATCTTATTTGTCAAGATGCGCAAAAAAGCCGTCCCATTATGGAACGGCACCGGGTCATCGGCCTTTCCTGATTAGTTGCAGATTGTTACTGACGAACTGATTCCCTGACTTCCCCGTTGGGCAGCATCGCGTATTCATGAATCTTGCCGTCCCCATTGGGGTAATACATCAGACAGGAACTTGTTCTGTTTGATAAAGTCCGGATCGGCCTTTTTGCCGCCCTTTTCCCGGCACCCTGTGCTACAATAGAGGAAAACTTTCTGGAGGCCGCTATGGAGGCAACACTTGAAATCATTGTTCGTTCAACCGAAATTGATGTGAACGGGCACGTGAACAATGCCAAATATCTGGAGTACCTGGAATGGGGACGGGAAGAGTGGTTTGACCAAAACAACCTGCAGTATGAACATCTGCTGGAGATGGGAGTGCAAACCGTCACGGTCAACATCAATATCAACTACCGGAAGGAATGCCGGCAGGGAGAAGTGCTCCTGATCAAGACCCGACCGGAAAAGTTGGGGCGGACAAGTTTTGTGCTTCAACAGGAGATCTGCAAGAAGGACAGCGGAGAACTGGCTGCCGATGCGGCTGTGACAGTGGTGACAATCGATTCGAATACGCGAAAAAGCCGGCCGGTGCCTGAGGAGTTGGCACGACTCTTTTAGAGCGCCGTGACATTTTTGCCGCCTTCCCTATAGAATGTACTAAACTTGATACAGGGAGGTTCGGACTGTGAAATTTTCCACCATCGTCAAAATGGGGGGCCATACATTCAACCTTCTGCAGAACAAAGATTTGCTGGAAATTTACGGCATGGCAAGCAAAGGGCTTAAAACCTACATGGAAAAGCAAAAACAACAGCAGCCAACTGCCCAATACATTCCGGTCTACATTCCACCCCAATACCCGGCACCGATTGATTCTGCCTATTGGAACCGGATGGGTTACGGACCGTACCCAGGGAGCCCCAGAATGCCAGTTCCTCCCCTATATCCGGTACCCGCTCGCACCCAAACACGGCAAGGAACCAAAAAGTAAAGGCCATTCCCGAAAAAAACGGGCATGGCCTTTTTTTCTGCAAGAGTTCCTTTCTTTCCCGCAACCCGCGATTATCTCGCCCGGTCTTGGAGGTGTTTGTCAAGGTGCGGTTTGGGAGTAATCCTTTGTATCCGGCTCAAACCACTTGATCCCGATGCTGGGGCGACCCGTTTCATCCTGCGGATTCACTTGGATTTCTTTCTTTGGAACCGGTTTGCGGTTCATCACAATAACAGCTTTGCTTGGATCATCCACATAAAAGGTAAGCCCCCGCACCTGATCTATGGTAATTTCCTGTCTTCCGAACAGCGGGTCCTGAATGGATTTGACATGGATGATGGTCTTGCCGTTTTTCTTTGTCATCTTGTATTCAACAAACTGCTGGGCCACACTATAATTCAGCAGACGGGAAGTGCGTGCCACCAGGATCTTGCCTTTGTAATGGTAGTCCGCCAATCTGCGGAGCGCTTCCACATCCGAATACCAGTAAAATGGAAAGGGAGTATTGGAGCCGCCAAAGTGCTGTGCATAAATGCAATACTGGTTTTTTGCAACCAATTGGTCCAGGCGTTCCTTCGTCAAATATTTGCCGATGTCCCCGTCATCCGGACTCCAGGCCCACTCAATCTGCCCTTTGATAACTTCGTGCGTGTATCTGTGAAACCCCCATATTTTCTGACCGTCCCTCAACTGAATGGGGAAAATGGGGTTGTCCTGCCCGAACTTGTCCTCCCCAACTGAGTTCCATACGAAGCGCACTCCATTTTTGATGGTGAGATCCGTATGGTAATAAGGGGATTTTGGATCGTCACCCGCTTGATAACGCAGAAAGTTCAGCGGGTTGTGCGCACCAAAATTTTGCCTGTTCCCCTCGTTTCCATGGTTGATCCAATAATGAGGGCGGATACCCACTTTGTTAAGATTCTCCCATGCGGCAATTGCCAATTCCCTGGAGAAAACCACATCTTCTCTGTTCTTCCGGGAAAAATCACCGAAAGTATGCATTCCGTCAATCCAACCCGCATCAAAGTAATGCTTCAGTAACTCAGGCTTGTTAAACGCATTCGGGTCTGTAAGCTTGTTTAACGTAATGACGGCATCTACAGTTTCTCCGTTGACATCTACCTTGTGCCGGCTGTCATTTCCCATGTACACCCACATCGTATCCCCAACATCCAATCCCAACCCGGGTCCTGCAGGCGTCATCTCCCTCGTGTTCAGAAAGCGATGGTAGATCGCAAATTCACGGGGTGTTGTGTCATCGATGTCGCTGGCAAACGCAAACATGGCGCCGTATGGATAGGGAAACTTCCGGAGATCCCGCACACGGTCAGGCGATGGCAAAGGTACCTCGAACTTCGGGCGAAGGATCCGGTCAAATCCGGTGCCCTCCTGATCATCTTCGACGGAAGTGTGATCCAATTCCAGGGAGGATGTAACCCCTTCTTCTGCATAAGCCGAGAAGACGGCCTTTGTCCGGTGGATCTTGAAGACAGTCACCGGCACAAACAGAGTGATAATAATGAGAACTGCCAAGATGCGAGATAACAAGGAAAAACGCCCCTATGAATTAATTGTTAAATCTCAGTCATTATATCATGTACCCGTTAGATTGCGACACGATGGATTCTTTAAAAAAATGTAAAAAAGTTTGCTTGCCCGGGGCAAATTCTATAGAATTTTAGAAGATCGACATTGGATGGAATTGGATCAGGAGGTTGCTTATGAACAAGAGTCTGCTTCAGTTTGACTACTCCAAAGCACTGGCATTTTCAGGTCAACATGAGATCGATTATTTGGCACCGGCCGTAGAAGTTGCACACAATTTGCTGCATCAGAAAAAGGGTCCGGGCAATGATTATGCAGGTTGGGTGGACTTGCCGGTCGCCTACGACAAAGAGGAGTTTGCCCGGATTCAACAGGCAGCCGGGAAAATCCGGGAGGATTCGGATGCTCTCGTCGTTATTGGCATCGGCGGTTCCTATCTTGGGGCACGGGCAGCCATTGAAATGCTGACCCATTCATTCCACAACCTGCTGCCCAAAGGGAAGCGAACCGCACCGGAGATCTACTTTGCCGGTCAGAACATGAGTCCCGCCTATCATAAACAGCTGCTGGAACTGCTCGAAGACAAACGGGTTTCGGTGAACGTGATCTCCAAGTCGGGAACCACAACGGAACCCGCCATCGCGTTCCGGATATTCCGCGATTTCCTTGAAAAAAAATTCGGCAAAGAAGAGGCCCGGCAACGGATCTATGCAACCACCGACCGTTCCAAAGGAGCCTTGCGAAAACTGGCCGAAGAGGAAGGATATACAACCTTTGTAATCCCGGACGATGTCGGTGGGCGTTATTCGGTGCTCACAGCTGTCGGATTGTTGCCGATTGCTGCAGCAGGCATCGACATAGAAGCCATGATGCAGGGAGCGGCCGATTCCTATAAGGCATACTCCGCTCCCGATCTGAACCGGAACCCGTCCTATCAATATGCAGCCATCCGCAACGCATTGTACAACAAGGGAAAAACGGTGGAACTGCTTGTGAACTACGAGCCGTCCCTGCATTACATATCCGAATGGTGGAAGCAATTGTACGGAGAAAGTGAAGGAAAGGATCACAAGGGAATCTTTCCGGCCTCTGTCGACTTTTCGACCGACCTGCATTCCATGGGCCAATACATACAAGAAGGCAGAAGACATTTGTTTGAAACGGTGCTTCAGGTGGAGAAGCCCGCCGAAGACATTACGATTGGTGTTGACCCCGCCGATGCAGACGGCTTGAACTTCCTGGCAGGCAAGACCATGGATTTTGTGAATAAAAAGGCATTTGAAGGAACCCTGTTGGCGCATACGGATGGAGGAGTACCGAATCTTGTCGTTCGTCTGCCGGAGATCTCCCCCTACACCTTCGGGAACCTGGTCTATTTCTTTGAAAAAGCGTGTGGCATCAGCGGATACCTGCTGGGGGTCAATCCCTTTGATCAACCGGGTGTGGAAGCCTATAAGAAAAATATGTTTGCACTGTTGGGAAAACCGGGGTTCGAAAAAGAGAAGGCCGAACTGGAAAGCCGGCTGCGCGACTAAGACAGAGAAGAACAAGGAAGGATAAGGCTATGGAGTCTTCTCCTTCCTTTTTTATGGGAATTTTATTATCGAAAGGAACAAATACGCTTGAGGTGCGCGAATGGAATGGATGATTCTTTGGACTTTTGTGGGTTTGTGCGCAGTGTCCTTCCCATTTTTATTGCAAAAACACCCCCTCAAGGATTGGCTGCTGGTATATTTCATGACGGCTGCCCTGTCTACTTTTGTTGGAGTTTTTGTAGTGGCTGCCGGATGGCTGGAGTATCCCGCCCGGCTGTTTCCCCATGCGTTTCAGACCAGTGTGGTATTTGATTTTTTGGTATTTCCAATTGCGTGTGTTTATTACAACTTGACCTCCTATCGTTCAAACCTGGGAGGCATTCTGGCGCAAGCAGTGCTGTACAGCGCACCGATAACCGTCCTGGAAGTCTGGTTCGAGAAGCATACTCAGTTGATCAAATATCACCGGTGGGACTGGTATCTCACCTTCCTGTTGCTGGTTCTGACCTTCTTGCTGATTCGGGGAATCATGGCCCTTATCAGGCGGTATTCCGCAACCAACGCCATGTGACGAGGAGCAGGACAAAATACAGGAACACTACTACACTTGAGATACCCATAGCCCATCCGTATTGCATTGAGAATACTCCCGACCATTTCAGAGTCCAGAGGTAAACCAGCATGATGCCTGCCCAGAGTCCGCAATACCATAGCCGACCTTTCTCAGGCAGAAATTGGATGAACAGATAGCATGTGATCGGCCAAATGGTGAGGTCTGCGGTTATCGGGAGCCAGATCTCCATCCATTTGGGACCGTGAATTTTCCATAGATGAAACCAGTCCACAAGCAGAAAGTGTTCGAAGAATCTTATAAATATGGCAAGCAGCAATAAGGGCACCAACCTTTTCAGCAAACGCAATTCGGCCAACTTGGCAAACAGCAGAATGGCTGCGGCTTCGAACAGAAAGATTGCCATGGAATGACCTCCATCATTGGTTTATTAGGGTGAAAGCATGTACTATATTGCGGTGTTTTTCGTTTCCTGGATATGGTGGTATCTTAAAGCGGACAAAACACGACTTCGGGAGATGTTTGGTGCAGTCGTTTTCACAATGTTCCTGGGTTTGCTCACCGACCTGATCATGGTGCATTATAAACTGTGGGATTATGAAGGATTGCCTGAACCGATCTATACTATCCCTTTGCTGCTTGACTATAGTGTATACCCGGTTGTGGCGTATCTATTTGCGCAAAACCTGCCCGAGACATGGGGAGACATCTTGAAGCGAACCCTGATATGGACAGGTTTCGCCATATGTTTTGAATGGATCACGCTGAAGACAGGCCATATGGAGCACCACCAATGGTGGAACCTCTGGTTGTCGCTGGCTGCCGATATTCTTATCTTCCTGTCGATGGCCGCGATCTTCCGGTATTATCGAACCGCCTACCTGCGATCTGAAAGCAACCCCGGTTAATCTGAA
Organism: Effusibacillus lacus; assembly: GCF_002335525.1. Lineage (NCBI taxonomy): Bacteria > Bacillati > Bacillota > Bacilli > Caryophanales > Alicyclobacillaceae > Effusibacillus > Effusibacillus lacus. Next base: position 18,392 of record NZ_BDUF01000011.1, on the reverse strand, counting down.
ATGCCCGGTTTTAAATACAACAGGGCTGTCCCACACATGCTTGTGAGGACAGCCCTCTTACTTTGATTTATCGTATCAACCAAAGTTTATTTTTCACGGGTTTCGTGTTCTTCCGATGTGCCGGGGTCCATGTCGAAATCCTGGTTGACCCGTGTCCAGATGTGCAGATCATTGATGATGCTTGCCAGCGAATAGATTTCTCCGTATAGGCGGCAAACAGCTTCCCAATCCTCTTCTTGCGCTACCCGCAACTGTCGGGTATCGATTTCTCTCTCAAGCTCCATGATCCGGTCGGGAATCCGGGCTTTAATCTTCTCCCATTCAAGTATCATCTCGTGACGCTCTTCCGGACTCAGTTCTTCCCATTCCACCGTCAGCTTTGGCAGCTTGATCCCCAGTCGTTCGTCGTATTCAAACCCATATCTCATGCCTGATCCCATCCCTGTGTGTGCTATATCTTATCGTACATCTTTTCTCGATTTTTTCCAACCGTGGCGCTTTGTTCAATCCTTTCTTGCAGAAGAATCGCCATTGCCACCGCCCATGCCAACGGTTTGTTGCCATTGGGGCGGTCGGTGCCGCCAATGTACAGTTCGGGAATGGTTCCATCCTCAGGCAGGATGCTTATGGTTTTCTCCCAGTACTCATGAGCTTTCCGATCCTCACCCAGCATGGAGTAACATAACCCCAGCCAGGGGAAGCCGAAGCACCATTCGGCTTCCCGGCCCCCGTTGTAGTAGCGATCCCCCAAATAGCGGATGCAGCCGAATTTTCGCTCAAGTGTACTTGTAACATCTTCGAGAATACGTTGTGCCATGTTTCTCGATACAACTCCAAACGGATAGATTAACGACAGAAGCGCCAGATCGGTTTGCTTTGAAAAACTCTCCCGGGGCAAGAGCTGACGGAGAGCCGCCTCCCCTTTCTCAATCAGATGGGCCGGTATGTCAACCAGCATGTTAATGGACTTTAACCCGGCCACACAGGCACCCACACTGGAAGAGTGGATTTCAACCGTTTCCTCCCACATGCCATTGTCCGGTTCCTGCCAGTATTCCAGGCATGCGAGATAATCCACCAATTTTTGCAGGATCCGGCGGTCCGCATCACTTCGAATCATGGGCTTTCCTTGCCGGATTCCCACTCCCGTTCCCCAAAGGAATAACCCGATGGAATCGTTTTGTGCGTGCCCCCATGGAACTGTCAATTCCATTAAGTCTTTCGAATAACGGGCATGAATGTATTCGTAAGGAAGAACCGGCTTTTTTTTCGTATGGATGTCGATTTTCCATTCATAGCGCAAGAACAGGTCCAGCAAGGCATGATATGTTTTCTGATAGCGGTCACAATTAGAGGTAAGATAGGGGAGAACCGCATAGCATACATCACGGATCCAGACATAGGAGTAATCCTGCGAGGGACTGGCGATATAGGTGCCATTGGGCAATCGCATTGATTCGAGAACGTCATGTAGCGCTTTCATGGCAACCTCCCTTCAGTGATGTGACCAACCGGGAAGCGAAATTCTCCTCCTATCTCTTGTATACGCTTCCGTCCCCAAAATGGTCCAAAGCAAACACACAAACAAGCCGCCCCTGCATATACAGGAACGGCATCTGTCATTGTCAATCCATAATTTTAGATTCCGGCGCCAACCGGCTGCATTCCCATCTGGTTTACTGTGCTGCGGAGTCCCTGTTCAAGCGTGTTGCACATCTGCGTAGCTTGTTGCAGACGCTGAACCGCATTTTGGTGTCCTTGAAGAGCATGCTGCAGATTTTGAACCGCCATGCGTTCACGCTGGATTATTTGCTGTAGCATTTGAGCGTTTTGGGATTCCTGCTGGATCATTTGCTGGTACATTTGACTGTGTTCTTGAGTCTCCTGAATGACTTGCTGCATCAATTGGCGGCACTGGTTCAACTGTTGGAACATGTTCTGGGTGTTGTACATTTGAGTTTCCTCCTCGGATGTGTTCTCCAGATACTATTATCCCCGTTTTCCGGATTATCATGTGCCATCAAGCAAAAAAGGAGACCTGGTATCAGGTTCTCCTTCAGAAAGAGTATAAACTGCAGGCTTACGGGTATTTCGCAATCCTCTGCTTGTATTCCTTTCAAAGGGGAACTGCTTTGGACGACCACTTTGCGGTTGCTCCTTTGCCAAGAATCGCCCCGTAGGCGGCAGCCACTTCAGAAGCCAGTTCTGGTGTGAAGTACCGACAGATCCCCAATCCAACTCTTGTCTCCAATGACCGCATCTTCATTGACAACAGCCCCGTCGCCGATGCGTACATGATTGCAAAGGGTGGCACCGGACAAGCAGGCAGATGTGCCGATGTAGTTCCGCACCCATATGACGGACCGTTCTACCTCCGCCTTCCGCCCCAGCCAGTTGTGCCGGCCAATAATTGTGTACGGACCGATTCGAACATCCGATTCAACAACTGTACCTTTCCCGATAAAAACCGGCCCTTCCAACCGTACAAGATCGTGAATGGTGACATTCTCCCCCAGCCAGACGCCGGGAAATGCTTCAATCCCCGGAATTTTCACTCCTACCAGACCGTCCAGTATGTCAAATTGGGCCTGCCGGTACTGAGTGAGATTGCCAACATCCGACCAGTATCCTTCCGCCACATACCCGTACAAAGGAAGACCAAGGCGTAACATGAGCGGAAACAAATCCTTGCTGAAATCATATGCCCGGCCTGGCTCAAACAGATTCAGGATTTCCGGCTCCAATACGTAAATCCCCGTATTCACCGTATCGCTGAAAACTTCGCTCCAACTTGGCTTCTCGAGAAACCTGACAATCCTGCCATCCGGTTCTGTCATCACTATCCCATATTCGAGCGGAATGTCCACTTGGGTCAGAACCAGCGTTCCGAGAGCCTTCTTCTCTTCGTGAAAAGCAACGGCTTTGCTCAGGTTAAAGTCTGTCAGTGCATCGCCGCTGATTACCAGGAAAGTCCCATCGAGGAATTCGGCCGCATTTTTCACGCTGCCGGCAGTGCCAAGCGGTGAAGTTTCTTCAAAGTACCGAAGCTTGACGCCAAACTCCGTCCCGTCCCCAAAGTGATTCTTGATCATCTGGGGCAGGTATTGCACCGTAACCGCAATTTCAGTGGTCCCGTGTCGCTTCAGCAAATCAATAATGTATTCCATGCAAGGACGATCCAACAGCGGCACCATCGGCTTCGGCAGATGACAGGTCAACGGACGCAAACGGGTCCCTTTTCCTCCCGCCATAATCACGGCTTTCATGAGATAACCCCCTCAACCAGGTTGGCAGTTTTCCGCGTAACTTTCTTATATGCATCAATCGTTTGCTGGGCGATCCGGTTCCAGTTGTACCGCCCGATTTCATTAAGCGCCGTTTCTGCCAATCGTTTGGCCCATTGGGGATTGGCCAGCAGATCCCGTATCTGGCGCGACAGGGAGCAGGCGTCTCCAGGCAGCATTTTTAATCCGTTGTGTCCATTCTGCACCACATCGGCCAACCCTCCCACATCGGCAACGACAACCGGCACCCCTGCCGCCATCGCTTCCAAGGCCACTATTCCGAAGGGCTCATACAGGCTGGGAAACACGGCAACATCGGCCATTCCATACAGCCGGTTTCGTTCCTCGTCCGACACGAATCCGGCAAACAGAACCTTACCCCGAATCCCCAACCGGTCTGTCAACTGCTCCAGTTCTTCTTTCGCCGGTCCCTTCCCGGCAATGACAACCTTGGCCTCCGGGCAATCAGCAAGGATGGAAGGCACCGCTTCCAACAGGGTATGGACCCCTTTTTCCCGGACGAGCCGTCCGACAAACAGCACAATTCGTTCGTTCTCCCCCGCATATCGATGCTTCGCACCGATATGTTGTTCCCTTTGTCCCAGAAGCTCCGGGTCGACCCCATTGGGGATCACTTCCAGCTTCCCGTGTGGCAGTTGAAACACTCGTTCCACTTCCTCCTGCATGTAGGTACTGCAAACAATGACACGCTGCGCTTCATAGGTCAGCTTCCATTCCATGCTGCTGATATATCTCTGGAGTTCGGTATGGATTCCCTGATTGCGGCCGTGTTCGGTTGCGTGGATAGTGGCGACAAGCGGCAATTCAAACAGATTCTTCAAGGTCTTTGCCGCATAACAGACAAGCCAGTCATGGGCGTGAATCAAATCAAACCGGAGCCCTGAATCTGCCAGCATTCGACAGGCATCCAGCATCATCAGATTCAACTGGAACGCCCAGTGGACAAATTCTCCGCCATCGGGCTTCATGACATGAACCCGGTGCACATGTACCCCCTCCACCATTTCATATGGGGGGACTCGCCGATTTCGGCGGTTACCACATGCACCTCCCATCCATTGCGTACCAAATAGCGGGAAAGGTCATACACATGTCTTGCGAGTCCACCCACTGTCATCGGCGGAAATTCCCAGGACAGCATCATGACACGGGGTCGTTTGGGATCAGCATGGTATTGTCGAATCCGTTGCTTGGATCGATAGACCCTGTAATCCAGACCGGGAAACAGATTGTCGATCTCTTCCAATTGCGTCAGCCAATCGGGGTCGATGATTCCGGACTTCAACATTTCATACAGCCGGGTAAACCGATTTACATGCTGTTTGGTTCGCTTGACTGCATATTCGACCATCGTCTTGTTGTCCATGATGAACGCCCAGTCGCTGCTTTGGGCCAACATCAGTTCCCGGGCTGCCTGCTTCAGAGCCCGTTCTGCAATCGGATTGGGATTCTCATGCACGTTCGCCAGTTCCACCATGCGCTGTTCCACTTGGTGCAATGCGGGATAGATCCAATCATTCTCTCCCCTAAGCCATACATCGGCGTACCCGTTCCGGCCCCAGGAGGACATGGGCAAACGGCATACCTGATAGTCGAAATAGAGTTCCAGGTATTCGGACGGCGTTAGGGTCTTCACCGTATCCTGGTCAAAGTGAATCTTTCTCAGCAGCATGTCTAACCAGACCGGCCCTTCATACCACCAGTGACCAAACAGCTCCGCATCATACGGGGCCACAATTACCGGCTTGCGTCCCATGTGCCAAGCCCAATGATCCGCCTGTTTCTGCCGGTTAAACAGGAAATGCTCCGCGTGACGGGCCGCTTTCTCCCTGGCCCAATCCGGATTGTACGGTTCCTTTTGTTCGCCGCCGCCGGTGATCCGAAAATATTTGATACCCGTATTCACCCGGATTCCGTCCGGGTGAATGTACGGAGCGACAGTTTCAAAGTCCAGGTCAAATCCGATATCCCGGTAATATTCCCGGTAGTCATAATCCCCAGGGTACCCCTCTCGAGCGCTCCACACCTGTTGGGATGATTCCCGGTCGCGGGGAAACGCGGCAACGCCATGCGGGGTAAGAACAGGCGAAAGCGTGCCGAACACCGGGACCGGCTCTCCAGTCTCAACACCGTGGGAATCGGTAAAGAAATACTCAATTCCACATTCCTTTAAAATCAGGTCCAGGCCGGGCATAAATCCGCATTCCGGCAACCAGATTCCCCTGGGGGGCCGGCCGAAGTGCGATTGGTAGATATCAACACCGGTCCGAATCTGGGCGCGTATCGCTTCTTCGGTCATCATCAGGGGCAGAAAGGCATGCGTGGCTGCGGATGTGATGATCTCCAGCTTGCCAAGCTCCTGCAAATCGCGGAAAACGGTAACCGGATTGCAACCATTCTGGAGATAAAAGGATCGAACGCTTGTGAAAGTGTCCGCATAATGCCGGGCCAGCCGGTTGAAATCAGGGGAATTGGAGGTCCGTGTCACTTCCCTGTCTGCCAGTTCAATCAAACGATCCAGGTGCTGCAGGTACCTTTGCTGCAGCAATTCATCCGTCAACATGGAAAGCAGCGTCGGGGTGATGGAAATGGTAATCCGAAAATCCACCCCATCCCGCACCAGACCCCGAAACACTTGCAGAAGCGGAATGTACGTCTCCGTAAGCGCCTCAAACAGCCACCGTTCCTCCAGGTACTTGTCACTTTCGGGATGCCTTACATAAGGCAGGTGAGCATGCAGAACCAGCGCCAGATATCCTTTGGCCATCAGCAGCAGCCCCCTTTTTCCCCGACCAGAGTGTACCCGTCAAACTGATCACCCCAAGGCTGGTCGGGAACAGGTTCAGGAGTGGTCATTCGATTGGATGGCTCACCGTGTTTCTCCGTCTCTGACATACTCACTTCCAGAACAGATGTGGGAGTTGCTGTCCTTTTGGTTGGAACCGGTACGCTTGTGTTTGCACGTTGGGATTCAGGGTACTTGTGTACGGTTACTGTGTTCGGAAGAGAGGTACAAGTATCGAAGAAATGATCACGTGTGTGAAGCGTGCCAAACCGGACTGAAGGTTCCATTCGGTACTGCGGGGGAAAGCGGGGTGTCTCCACAATGTTGGATCGCAGGATTGCAAAGAAATGTCCTGACAATGTGGTGGTGCCAAAGTCCAATTGATAGTGTCTTCCTGGCTCAAGGTTGTGAATGTACCAGTTGTCGGACAACGGGTGCACCTGGATTCTCCGGGTGGAATTTGCATTGTACCCGTTAAAGCCGAGATGGGTGACATCGTACACTTGCAGGAAGAAGGGAAGAGAGTTCCAATCGGCCTGAAAATGCTCGCTGATCAGCCTCTTTCGAAGATCTTCCAACTCCCAGTAAACAAAGATGGTGTCAGGTTCTTTCACCATTGCGACAAGACGGTTGGTCTGCCAACTGCGGCTCCAAGATTGATCAAATAAAGTTGGGTTCATGATTCCCTCCCTCATACGACTCAATCTCTTATTTATGCCTCATCTGTTACTTGTATGACGAAAAAACAGCGGCGAAATTCGCCGCTGTCACTCCATATCCAAGTATAGATCTTTTCCTTCCAGCAACCTTTCCAGAGCTTGATAACTCTGTACGCCGAATGCCCCGCGGTTGCCTGCCACAAAACAGGGGACGCCGGTCACCCCAATCTGATCCGCCAAACGGGTATCCGCCAGCACTTGCGCTTCATACTTCCCGCTTTCGAGAGCTTCTTTGAAAGCTGTTTGGTCAAGACCGATACTGCCTGCAATTTCGATCAGGGTATCCAAATTGTCGATATTGCGTTCCTCTTGAAACTGCGCCCGAAAGACTGCCTCATGGTATTCCTTTGCCTTTCCTTGTTCAATGGCAAACTTGGCACCCTCGTGAGCTTTGCGGGAGTGGCGGGCTAGGCCAAAAGAAAACACCGCCCGGCAATGGGCGGGTGGGAGTAGATTGGCTGCGAAAGAGTCTACTGCTCCGGATACACAAGCTCCACTTCGTCAACGGACATTCCGTAGGTGATCGTTGCTGCAACCAGCTTCTTTTTCCCGTATACCACATAGGTGTAACAATAATCGACTCCGAGGACATCTCCCCAGTTTTCAGCCGTATAGGTAAGCATCAATCGCTTCTTCCCCTGTTCGGATAATCCGGAAAACGCCTTTAGATCCGTCTCATCCGTCAACTCCAGGAACATGGCCGCCTCTGTCGTGGACAATCCCAGGTTGTTCTTGTACATTCCGTCTACAACGTGCTTCTTGATGCGCTCTTTAAGGGATTTGATTACGGCGTTTTCTTCAGGGAACGAAGCCTCAAGTTTATCAAAATCCTGATGGGTCGTTTCCAACCAGGGCGTTGCGTGGTCAATGGCAACAGCAAAGTTTAGGTCAGCCCCGGAATTGATAATACCCAACGTTGTAATCCCGATGACTTCCCCGTATTCGTTGAACAGAGCACCGCCTGAACTTCCGAAAGTAACGGGAACACTTATCTGTATCAGGTCAACTCCCGATTCTTGTCTGAAACTGCTGATAATCCCTTCTGAAACGGTATTGGAGAGACTCAGGGGATTCCCGATGGCAATGACATGCTCACCTTTTTGCGCTTGCTTGGCAGATCCGAACTTAACAGACGGAATTCCCGTCTTCTCTTTCGTCTTGAGCAGGGCCAAATCCTGCTGTTCACTGTAAGCCACTATTCCCTGGACTTCGTATTCTTTCTTGTCCTTTGTCAAAATGACCGCTTTGGACGCTTCATCGACCACATGGTAATTGGTGAGAAACAATCCGTCTCCTACCGCAAATGCACTTGCTCGCGAATTGTTATCCGTGATCACCATTACCACTTTGTGGTCATTTTCCGCCACGATTTCCTGGATGGACATCTTTCTCCGTTCCGCCGTCATGCCTTGAGTCGAAATGACCACGGTATTGGTGCCACTGTCCCAGTTGACACCCGCTCCCAAAGCTTCTCCGACAAACCGGACAGGCACCATGGTCCGCCCGTTGATCAGCTGGGCTTCCACATCCAGAGTGACAGGCTGTCCGTTCTTGATCGCCAACTTTGACCCGACTTGAAGCACTATGGTGGTGCTTCCCCTTGTTGCCGTAACTGTTTGCGTATCCCCGTTCCAATCGATCTTTGCTCCCAAGGATTCAAATATGCCCCTCAGCGGAACCAGCGTTCTCCCGTTGACCAGTACAGGCGGCTGGTCATAATGCTGTTCTTTGCCGTCAATTGTGACTTTGATGCCTGACGATGCATTTGCCATGCCTGGTCCAGCCAAGACCGCAAACACGACAAGTAAAAGAATAAGTATTTTTTTCAACGTATTCCCTCCTTGACTGACTATATACCACTCCTCCTGCAAAAATCCTGCTTGGACAAGATGACAAGAAAGTTCACAAAATTGTTATATAATACGGCAAATATTCCATTGACTGAACGAGCATTCATTGTTTATAATTTTCAGAAAAAGGAGGGGTGTACGGATGGAAACCTTGGTACAGCAAGCCCTGTCAGAAGAGGTCAGAGAGACCCGTGAAGTGGAAGCTATTATAGAACAGATCAACGAATATTACCGTTTTCTTGACCGGTAGCCACAATCTGTTTTATAATACAAGAGAAAATGATTGACTGAACTATAACACGGAGCATATAATAAGAGACAAGAACGCAGCAAAGGAGCGCTGGAGATGGAGAACAGAATCACGGAGATGCAGGTTGAGGAAACGGAAGTTCAGGAAGAAGAGACAATTCTCGGAATGATCAATGATTACTACAGCCGAATGGACGGGTAACGAATGATGACGATCCAAATACGAAAACCGGTGTGACTGGATGATACAATCCAAGTCGACGCCGGTTTTTTGTTCTTCTCTCATTTCCTCAGAATCCGTTCAAGTTCGGTCAGATCCTGAATCGGAGATAAACAGGAATAGTTTTCGCAGACATAGGCAGTTGCTTTGCCATCTTTGGCCGTCTTCCCTTCCACAAACGGGAATTGGTTAACCACTTCCGCTTCTTTCCCCATCGGGTTCAGCACTACAACAGCATTCGGCAGAAAGGTTTTGCGAACGGCCTCCAGCATCTTCTTCGTGTCCTCCGCATCCGGATCCCCCGCGATCACGATTTCTTTGCTGCCGTACACGGCAAACTGCAGCGCCATTAACATATGGCTGTACCCGGGCGGATAGGCCTTCACGTTGCCGGAAAATGCCTCAAACTGCCGCTCGGCCAATTTTTCATACTGTTGGTTGCCTGTTAACCGGGCTAACCGCAGCAGATTCAATGTCATAACCGAGTTTCCGGAGGGGATGGCCCCGTCATAGATCTCCTTCGGGCGGGCAATCAGTTGTTCACTGTCGCTGCCATAGAAGAAGTATCCGCCATTTGTGTCATCCCGGAACAGGCGATTGACCTCCTCAGTCAAGCTCAAGGCGGTCTCCATATGTTTCAGGTCAAAATCGGCCTCGTACAGTTCCAAGAACCCCCAGATCAGAAACGCATAATCATCCAGATAAGCGGGGAAAGCGGCTTCTCCCTCTCGGTAGCGGGCCAGCAGACGGCCGTCCTCACGCCGCAGTTTCGCCAGAATGAATTCGGCCGCCTTCCGGGCGGCATCCGAATATCGCTTATCCCCCAGTACCTGCGCCCCTTTGGCCATGGCGGCAATCATCAACCCGTTCCACGCGGTCAGAATTTTGTCGTCCTTGCCCGGGTGGACTCGTTTGTCACGCACCTCAAACAGTTTGTGACGGGCCTCTTCCAGCACCCGGCTTAACTCTTCTTCGCTCATCCCATATTCTTTCGCAATCGCATGATGGTCGGTGTCGATGAGATTCAGATGACTGGTATGGCATTCAAAATTGCCCTGTTCCGTGACGCCGTAGTAGTTGCAGAAGATTTCACCCGCGCGATCCCCGAGATGCTCCTTGATCTCTTCCGGACGCCAGACGTAAAATTTGCCCTCTTCCCCTTCCGAGTCCGCATCCTCCGCCGAGTAAAACCCGCCTTCCGGGCTGGTCATGTCCCGCAGCACGTAAGCGAATACGTCCCGGGCAACCCTGCCAAAGAACGGGTTGCCGGTGGCCTGGTACGTTTCCAGGTAGGCGTTGGCCAGCAGGGCATTGTCGTAGAGCATTTTTTCAAAGTGAGGGATCAGCCACATTTCATCAACCGAATAGCGTGCAAACCCAAGACCGAGGTGGTCATATATGCCTCCGCGGTACATCGATTCCAGCGTATGTTCCACCATCGAGAGCGCTTTGTCGCGACCCGTTTGTTTCCAGTAGCGAAGCAGGAAACCGAAGTTGTGGGGGGATGGAAACTTCGGTGCGGAGCCGAACCCGCCGTAAGTTTCGTCAAAGTTAGCCACAAACCGTTTGAATGCACCCTCCAGGACTTCTTCCGTCAAGCCGTCCCCGACGGCCCCTTCGAACCGTGGCTGCAAAGCCTGGGTGATCTGTTCGCCTGCACGCTCGATCCGCTCTCGCTCGGAAGTCCATTTGTCCGTGATCTGGCTCAGGATGTCGAGAATCCCCAGGCGTCCATACTTGCGTTCTTTCGGAAAATAGGTCCCGGCAAAAAACGGCTTCTTATCCGGCGTCATGACGATGGTCAGCGGCCATCCACCATGACCTGTCATCTCCTGGCAAACGGTCATATATAGGTGGTCCACATCCGGTCGTTCTTCCCGGTCGACTTTGATGGACACAAAGTGCTTGTTAAGGAAAGCTGCGACTTCGTCGTCTTCGAAAGATTCCCTTTCCATTACGTGGCACCAATGACAAGTAAACTGGTGATACCTCTCTTTACTTCATTTCGCGCCCCGCAGGGCTAGGAATAGCCGATGGATAAGAAAATAGGCTTACCTTCACGCTTTGCTTTTTGAAAAGCTTCCGGCGACCAAGGATACCAGTCAACAGGGTTGTAGGCATGTTGGAGCAGATAAGGTGACTTTTCATGTATAAGACGGTTAGGTTTACGAGTTACATGGTTGGATGACAATTTTGACATCTCCTTTATTGGTTGATGATTCCAGTATATCCTAGACAGGTCATTACAATGAAGAAAAGTCCATTGAGGGTGAAGTGCACTTAACCTCGGCCCGCACCTCAAGGATTACATTATCATCGTGAAACATTCCGGAAGCTGGGACAGTCGAAACAAAAAGGACGACTCGTTATTGAGCCGTCATAACTACGATTTATTGCGCTGTTCCCGTTTTTCCATTTCGATCTTAAACTCAGCAAGACGCGCAGCCGCTAGATCGTAGACTTCTTCCCTATTTTTAGGACCTATCGCAATAATCTCCATACGGATTTTTTCGTCGGCCGTTTGGGGGTTGACTGGCCGGTAAACGATCCGTAAACTCATTGCTTTCGGCTTGATTTTCATAAAACCGAACAGGGGCCCGATCAATGGTTCACCGTAACCTTCAGGTTTGATGAGGGGTCCCTTCTTAGCCATAGCCACTATAAGTCCTAGGATAGTGTTGAATTCTTTTCGGTACCCTTTGAGGTTGTCAACAGCGTCTTAAAAATAAAAGAAGGGAATCAAAATCCCTTCCGTTCATAAGATTTTTGTCCAATCCGACCCACTCACCTTTCAACTTCTATAATACAAGTTATTTCAAGTGAGGGAAGGGATAATTCACCGGTCAGTCCCTGACCGCCTTCCGGACGCTGGCATAAAAATTCTTCCAGGCAGGCGACATTCCGCGTGAATCCGCATCGGCCGGCATGCTTGGATTGGCACCTGCTTGCACGTGATCGTGATTCTCTTTCTTCTGATGTCTTTGCTGTTTGGCTTTCATCTTTTCCCGTTTCCGCCTGGACATGTCTTACTCCTTCCCGATCCATTCTTTTCGCAGCGTGAACAGTTCCTTCAATTCATCCGTCGACATTTCGGTGATCCAGTTTTCCCCGCTTCCCACAATTTGCCTGCTCAGGTCCTGTTTGCGCCCGATCATCTCATCAATCCGCTCTTCCAGCGTCCCCAGGGAAACAAACTTGTAAACCTGGACATCCCGTGTTTGTCCAATCCGGAACGCGCGATCCGTAGCCTGATTCTCCACGGCGGGATTCCACCACCGGTCAAAATGGAACACATGGTTGGCGGCAGTCAGATTCAATCCCGTTCCCCCCGCTTTTAACGACAGTATGAAAATTCCGCACTGCTTCTCAACGGGCAGCGACGGATCCTGAAACCGGGCAATCATCTGATCCCGCTTGCTCTTCGGAACTCCGCCATGCAGAAACAAAACCGGTTCTTTCCGCTCCTTCTCAAGAATGGTCTGCAGCAAATGCCCCATCTCCACAAATTGTGTAAAAATCAGGCACTTGTCCCCTTCTTCCCGCAGTTCCTGAATCATTTCCAGCAACCGGACCAGTTTGTTGGAACGGCCGTCCGAAACCGGTCTCCCCGTTTCTTTCAGAAACAGTGCCGGGTGGTTGCAGATCTGTTTCAGTTTCGTTAACGCTGAGAGAATCAACCCTTTTTTCTCCATGCCGGTAAGTGTCTCAAGTTTCTCAAACAAGTCTCGGACCACATTTTCATATAGCGCACCTTGCTCGGCAGTCAGGGACACGAAGGTTTTCATTTCGTTCTTGTCGGGTAGATCCAACCGGATGGCGGGATCTTTCTTGACCCTTCGAAGCAGGAAGGGGCGGATAAGTTTCTGAACCTGTCCGATCAACAGGGAATCATTCTTCTTTTCAATCGGATTCACATAGTGTTGGGTAAACGCCCGAAGACTGCCCAAATAACCGGGATTGACAAAATCGAAAATCGACCACAGTTCCGTCAGGCGATTCTCAATCGGTGTCCCCGTCAAAGCGATTCGATGAAAGGCGTTCAGCTTGCGAATGGCCGCCGATTGCTTGGTGTATGCATTTTTGATGTTTTGCGCCTCATCCAGGCAGATTGTGTCCCATCGGACAGAAGACAGTTCCTCTTTGTCCAGGTGAGCCAATGTATAAGAGGTAATCACCAGATCGTAGCCGCGAACGGCCTCGGCAAAGAGTTCCCCTTTGTCCCGTTGCGGTCCGTAATGCAGATAGACCCGCAAAGACGGGGCAAACCGCTCAAGCTCCTTCTGCCAGTTTCCCAACACGGAGGTAGGGCAGATCAGAAGAGCCGGCCCGAAGTTCGTTTCTTTCCTGGAACAAAGCAAATAAGCAATGAATTGAATGGTTTTGCCCAATCCCATATCGTCCGCCAGACAGCCGCCAAGACCGAATCGGCGCAAAAACAGCAGCCAGGACACGCCTTCCTGTTGATATTTCCGCAGTTGGGCGTTTAATTCCGCCGGAGGTTCCACCATCTCCACGCTGGAGGTCTGTTGGAGTTTCTTCATAAACTGCTGCAAGTGACTGTTGAGTTCCACTTCAAACCGCAGCGGGGCGTGGGCGTCTTTCCCGGCGATTTCCGCGCTGGAATCTTCATGGAGATTGTTTTCGCCACAGGCAGTTTGATCTTCCTCCGAGCCGAGCAGATACATTTCCAGCACGTCACGCAGGGACAACCCTTTGTTTTTCTGGACAAGTTTGAATGTCTGCCGCACCTGATTGGCGAAAGCGGGATCCAACTGAACCCATTTGCCGCGAATTCGCATCAGCCGTTTTTTCTCGGTCGCCAGGCGAACAAACTCTTCTTCTGTCAGATCCAGGTTTCCGACAGCGACCTTCCAGTCAAACTGCACGATTTGATTGAGACCCAACAGGGAATTCCGGTCCGATCCGACGGAAGATTTGATTTGCGCCTTCAATTTCGGCCGCAGATTCTTCAGTTCCTCCCACCAGGACGGCAGAAACACGGAAAATCCGGCCTGGATCAGACGAAGCCCGCTTTCGTTCATAAATTCCCACGCCTGCTCGTCGTCAAGTTCCGTCAAAAATAGATCCGGCCGGTCAGCAGACCCCAGCCAGGGAACAATCTGAGTGATTTTGGCGGCGTCTCTCAGGATTCTTTCCTCTGTATAGCCTAGCCAGTGACCGGGGAAATCACCTTCCAGCGGTCTTCCGCTTGCATCGGTTTCCACCAGCAGGTAGGGATTGTCTTTGTCCTGCAGAATCAACCGCAGTTTCCAATTCTCCCCGTCCTCCGGTTCCACCAATTGAACGCAGGTGCGAAAGGGAATTTCATCCCGCTTCCAGCCGATTGCAACCAGCCACTGCTCCTCATCCAGCCAGCCATCGACACCCCCAGGCTCATTGTGTACGGGAGATGCCTGCAAGAACCTGTGCTCCTGAACGACCTTCTCCCAGGCTGCCGCAACTTCCGGTTCTTGCCGCAACACATCGGCCACGACGGAATCGAACCAGTCTTCCAAATACCGGATTCCATGTCGTTCCGCTTCCCGCAGGACGGTCTGCCAGGACCTTTCCAGATGTTCCGGTTGCCGCAATTCCCAACGCAAGTGCCCCCATTTCCACCCGTCAAAGGACGGGGCAAACCAACCGTGGATCAGAGCTTCCCGACAGATCCGGGCCGCTTCCTGTAAGAGCAAAAGCTCGCCGCTCCATTCGATTGTTCCATGCAATGTGTGGGATGGGGACGCCAGGAAATGAAGAGCCGTTGCCGGAGAGGGAGCACGCCCGCTCTGCCGTCCCGTTCGGCGATGTCAATCATCGCACCGTAAAAAGAGCGGCGATCCCAGGCAAACAATTGTGTCTTCAATCTTTCGGGGAAGATGGACACCCCTTTTTCCCCGGTTGCCCAAAGAAAAAACTCTCCTGTCGCCAATCTTGTCCCCTGCAGAATGATTGTATCCTGAGCGATCATCCGACGACCTTTCCTTTCCGCAATTCCTCCTGAAAGGCGCGATAACGACTGTATTTGGCACTTACATACTCGATATACCGCGCCCAGCGAGGCTGTTCCCTGAGATGCCGGTACAATTGTTCCAGCTTCTTCATGAGCCGGACCGCCTCTCTGTAGGAGTCCCGATTTTTCTCAAGGATACAGCGCTCCACCGCCTGATGATACAACGGCAGAACGGATTCTTTCTGTTTCGATTCCACTTTCTTCAAATCGACGGGGTCCACCTCGTACAGCGAAAGGCCGCAGAACAGGTTCAAGTCCACCCATTCCCGGTACCGGCCCTGCTCGATCAGGTATTTGGCATAATGGCCGTAACTGGTCGGCAGCAGATAGATTGCGGTTGCAACCCACTCTTCTTCTGTGGCCCGGTGTTTTTTTGCTTCCTGCCAAAAGTGAAAATAATGGCTGAGGTGGCGTTGCCCCGAGCGTTTGACAATCGGTTTCAGCCATTTCAGCCAGTCGATCAGCCTGTCCCATTGGCTGCTGGACACAAAGTATTGAAAATATCCCCACAACACCGCGGGGTCTTGGGCCGAAAGCTCTTTTTCGGCCTTTTCCATCGCTTGCCGATCACGGCCGTCCAAAATGTCAAAATGAACCAAAGCTATGATCAGGGCATCCTTGCGAACCAATGAGAGATCCGGTTTCTTCAATTCTGACCGCAGCCGGTCACACTCTCCGATGATCCATGGTTTATAATTCAATAATCGGCCCCATAAAAAGCGGTAGACAAAAGACCAGTCCGTCAGCGTTTCACGGGCAGGAAAAGCGTTCTCGGCCAAAAAACGGGTTGTTGCCGCAAGATACTGTGGATATCGTTGACTGGCTTCCACCGGATCGATGCCTTCCACAATTTCCACCAGGTCGTCGATCCACTGTGAAGACTGATTTTTAAAATAGGAATCATTGTCGTAATACAAAGAGTAGCCGCTGACTTGACTGTAGATTCGATCAATCTGCTGCATGACGAACAACCACACATGCAGTTGGTAGAGCCGTTGAATCCCGGGACTCCAGTTCTGACACAGCGGGAAAAGATGATTTCGAACGTTGAGGTAGAAGGATCCTATCGAATAAGGCCCGTATTGCCGGGGGTTGCCAAACTTTTCGGAAAAATAGAGGTGCCATTCCTCCACGGGACCTGATTCCTGCGGGGCCGCGATTCGTGGTTTCGTTGGAGATTTCTTGGCTTTTCCGCCAACAGCAGAAGACGGCAAGGCCCTTGCATCGGCGGCAACTTGCGAAGCGGCTGCCGCAATTTCCTCCTGGCCTGCCCGGTTCGCCAAAAAGTCATAGGCCGACAGCCCGACTTCGTCCAAAGCCTCAAACAGCACGGCAGCCATGTGTTTGCAGTACCCCTCATAGGGACAACTGCAGGAACTGTCCGGGAAAGAAGTCAGATCCATATAGACCCGGTACTTCCTTGTCCCGCGAACCGTCGCCTGGATGACGGTTCCTCCTTCCATGTCCAAGCGTTCAACCGCACAGTCCTGAAAGTATTCCCAGCCCCTTTTCAGTATGGTTGAGGAAAAATAGGGGTGAATCCTGGTGATCAAATGGTTCATGTTTAAAATCAGCATAATAGGTTTACCTCGACAAACAGTTTCAATATTTCAATTGTATCAAATAATTTTTAACGTGCACGATGCCCATTTTTGCCATTTATCGATACGCTGTCGTCCCTAATGTGTACTGCACTCATTTCATACTGACTTAAGCAAAAGATCCCTTATTTCCTGCAGCAGGGCGTTTGTTTTCCTTGACTCCTCAAGCGATTGTTTAAAGAGTTGTTTTAGTTCTCTTATCTCTTCCATCTTTCCGGTTGAGGGAATATCAGACAGGCCAAAGCGGATTCCCGGTTGGCTCCGGTTCACCGGCCTTTCATAGGGCTCAGGTTTTTTTTCCACCAAATATTGAAAATCAATGTCCTGCCCGGCAATTTTTTGAACCGTCTTGGAAATTACATCATGATACCTGCTTTCCAGCCAATCCTTTTGAAAATCATTGGAGACAATGATCTTTAGGGTATTCTCTTCCAAAGAAGCTTCTGTATCCCGAAACCAGGTTTCATAGGAGGTCGGGGACAATTCAGACTTTAATGCCGCCAGGATCCTGCTCCACAAATCGCTCGGAACTTGTCCGTCTGTTTCGGCCAGGTCATTTTGGAATGGTGCCAAGATATCGGTTATCAACCCCCGAGAAATGAGAGACTGCAAGCGTTCATCAAACCCCGATAACTTTTTTGCCGGATATAAAGAAGTAAGTACGACCTGCTTGTCCGATTCCAAAAGATGATTGATACCAATAAGCAGCATTTCTTGCGTTTGAAACTGACCAGTCAATTGCTCAAATCCATCAATTAATAGAACGTCTATAGTTTTAAAAAACTGTTCAAATTCCCGGCTTTGGTTATTCCAGAATTGGTCTCCGGTGGTGTAAGCCACTTTCAGTTCCGGGTGTTTGGCGCGGATTTCATTTCCGATTGCCTGCACCAAATGGGTCTTGCCTTGACCTGAAGGTCCATAAACGTACAGCGGATTGAATGCCTTACCGGGTGCATTTACAACCGACATTGCCGCTGCGTGGGCAAACATGTTCTCCGAACCGACAATAAACCGTTGAAATGTAAAATCGGGGTTTAAGGCACCAGTGTACTTATCGACTGGTATCATGGCCACTGCCTCCTCTTGTACCCGGGGGATTCCCCGTGTGTGGATGATACAAGTGTATCACTGTTTGTCTGTTTCGATTAGGCAACAGGTGTTTTGTTCTCCTGCCGTTTGAGAAAATCGACCGATGACGACAAGTATTTCGAAGTATAATGAATTTACCAGGCGCAAACGGTAAAAATGCATAAGTCGTTATCGGGTGGGTTTTCGGGAATCACTCAGATAAATACGTTTAGGTACAAAGAAGGGGTGAGAAATTTGGAGATTGGTGAAATTGACGTGGTCAAGCTGAAGGATGATCGGGAGGGGACGGTTCTTCTGGTTTTTCCTGGCCCGGAGTACCTAATTGAATTTCCAGATCCGGAAGAAGAGTATGTACAGGAAACAATTAAGCATCACTATCACTTTCAGTCCCCTTGTTGCTCGGGTCTCAGTTGTAACGGTGTGAAGAAGTAATTCTTCTGACTCAAGTTTGACACAGTGCATTAAGGAATAGTGGTATTAAGTCAATAGAGTAGACACAAAAAGTAGAGATTTTATGCTGCATTTTTAATAGATTGATAGTACATACGTTCGTGTTCGATGGGT